>NZ_JBQHVU010000006.1:0-129585 GCF_052064335.1 Candidatus Weimeria sp. HCP3S3_B5
AAACAGAGTCATGCCAGGAATAGACATAACCCTGTTTTTCTGATATTTCTCAAGTTTGGATAAGCTCAGTCTGAGCCGATTTTGTTAATATGATTTACTGTGAATGGTAACGTGAAAGCCCCTTCATAGGGGGCGTCTTCCTGACGCGTTCCAGTGCTTCTCTTACCGGTATTCCGGTTTCCGCCGAAAGGGCTTTCGCGAATACACCAGCCTGGTTGAAACCCCTTCTTCTCTCCTTTGCCGGATACATTGGCACAGGCACAATCATATCAAATCCCATCCCCTCGAACCAGCTGCCCCACAGATCCAGTGCATCCCTCGCAAAAGCCTCGGCAGCAGAATACCTTCCTGAATACTTGAATCGGTACATTGCCTCCCTCATAGGGCCGTCATATACATAGACTGACCTCCCCTCTGAAAACAAATGCTTTTTACTCCTGCAGTCATCGCAGAGTGCCCTGGTCTCATCCGTAAGAGTCCTCCCGCATTTGACGCAGCAGTTTTTTGTAACTCTTATTACCAGGTCATTGCACCCCCTGCAGAAACCCTCCTCATCAGGAGAGAACACCTGATCACATGCGCCGCATCTCGGCGGAAAAAGTATTCTCCTAAACCTTCCTATCCTCAAGTCCCATCGCCTCCCTTATCCTTTTGCAAAGACCGCTTTGACGCTTCCTCTCACGGTCGTTTTTTTCCATATTGAAAAAGACCTTTTCATCACCGACAAGTATTACACTTTTCTTTGCTCTTGTGACCGCTGTATATAAAAGGTTCCTGTTGTAGAGTACCTCCGGACCGGACAGAAGCGGTATGATCACAGCCGGATACTCGCTTCCCTGTGACTTGTGGATAGTCATCGCATAGGCAAGGGAGAGATTATCAAGCCTATCATATGGATAATAGACATTATGGCCGTCATCAAACCTAATAAGCATCTCCTTTGAGTAATCGTTTATCTCTGCTATCCTTCCCAGATCTCCGTTATAGACTCCCTTCCCCTTCTCGACAGCGACTCCGTACTTATCATCTCTCTCCCAGTCCATCTCATAGTCATTCTTCGTCTGCATCACCTTGTCGCCGACCCGGAAAATGTCCTCGCCGACAGTCTTCTCGTCACGGCTCTGCGACGGCGGATTCAGCTTGTCCTGAAGTATCCTGTTCAGGTTTTCAACCCCGCACAGTCCCTTCCTTGTTGGTGATAGCACCTGTATATCAAAGATATCCGCTCCTACATACTTCGGCAGATTGCTGTGCAGAAGCCAGAGGATAGTAGAGATTATGTTTCTGGCGTCATACCTTTTCAGGAAGAAGAAGTCCCGGCTTTGTTTATCTATATCCACCGGCTCGCCATTCTTTATCCTGTGAGCGTTAAGGACTATATCTCCGCTTTCCTTCTGCCTGAAAATATTGGTAAGCCTTACCACAGGAAAGGCCTCCGAAGCAATCAGATCCTTCAGCACGTTTCCCGGTCCTACCGACGGCAGCTGGTCTGCATCCCCTACAAGTATAAGCCTCATATCATCTGTCACAGCCCTTAGAAGCGAGTAAAAGATAGTTATGTCCACCATTGACATCTCATCTATTATAACTGCATCGGCCTCTATAGGGTTATCCTCGTTCCTTGAAAACATCCCAGGATTTGATCCAGGCCTGTCATCATCCATAGACCCGTTATTTTCCACCTCCAGCAGCCTGTGGATGGTCATTGCATCCCTTTCGACTGCCTGGCTCATCCGCTTGGCAGCCCTGCCTGTAGGTGCAGCAAGGACAACTGTCTTATTCTCCATTTCAAAATATCTGATTATAGACCTGATCGTCGTCGTCTTTCCTGTTCCCGGTCCTCCAGTAAGGATCAGGATACCGTTCTCTGCCGCCGCCCTTACCGCCTTTTTCTGCTCAGTGTCAAGCGTCATCTCCTCCTCTGACTCTATCTCCGATATAGCGTCATCTGCTGCCTTAGTACCATCCTCATAGCTCTTTCTCATGGCAAGAAGCTTTGATGCGCACCTCATCTCCATCCTATAGATCGGATACAGATAGGTCTCGTCACCTGATGCCTTTATCCTCCTGTCCATGGTCAGTGAAAAGATCTGGTTGTCTATCATCTGCTCAGGTACATTCAGGAGCTCCATCGCCTGCTTTTTCAGATCTGCTGTAAGCAGATAGGTATTACCCGCTGTAAGCGCCTCTGACAGCACATATTCTATACCGGCTCTGGCCCTTTCCTCGCTCTGGAGTGAAAATCCCGAGGCCAGGGCTATCTTATCTGCGCTGCGAAAGCCTATTCCATCCACCTCCTCAGCAAGCCTGTAGGGATTGGCCTTTATCACAGATACTGCATCCTCGCCGTATTTATTATAGATCTTTAATGACATGCCTGCTGTGATCCCGAATCTTGAGAGGGCAAGCATGACCATCCTCTGGGCGCTCTTCGCCCTCAGATCCGCTGAAATCTGCTCGGCCCTGCTTTTGCTTATTCCCTTTACCTCAGCCAGCCGCTCCGGCTGTGTCTCAAGTATCTGGAAGCTCTTGTCCCCAAATCTTTTTATGATCCTTGATGCGAGTGCCGGCCCTATTCCCTTTACCGCACCGGATGACAGATATCTCTCAAGCGATTCAGTATCTGTCGGAGCTACCTCCTCGTACTCCTTCATCTTTAGCTGTCTGCCGAAGCTCTCGTGATTGACGAAATCGCCTGTTACCCTCAGATTTTCTCCGGCACTTACCGACGCAAAAATGCCTACACAGGTTATCTCATAGGGATCATCAAGATCCTGATCCGATACCGCTTCCTTTGGTATCAGCACGAGAACCGTGTAGGCATTATCTTCATTTCTATAAATGATCTTATCTACGCATCCTTCAATCGTTACCATCATCAGTTATTCCGTACTCCAGCTTCATATGGTCTACCATCTGGTCCGTAAAGCTGTCTCCGTAGTTGTCAACTATCTGCTCTGCAACACTTGATATAGCCGAATCCATATACATATCGGACATCTGACCTGCCCATCCGTCTGTATCGTCGTCCGACTTTAATGCATCATTCGACTTCTTTACCTCCTTTATCACCTGCTCGACAAAATAGGTCTCGAATGATTTCATAGCACTCTTAAGGTCACTTGTAGAAGAATTCCTGCTAAGAGAGGAGGCCTTCCTTGTGATGCTTCCTGTCTTATCAGAATCATAAAGCCCCATAGCCTGCTGGCTGGCTGCATTCAGATATGAAGATGTGATATCAGCGCTTACTGCCATAGCCTATCCTTTCATCAGCGTCTTAGATTATTGGCTGTCTCCAGCATGGAATCAGAGGTCGTTATAGCCTTTGAGTTCATCTCATAGGCTCTCTGCGAAACTATAAGGTCTACCATCTCATCTGCCAATGAGACATTGCTGCCCTCTATATATCCCTGATTGACCGTGCTCTTTATGATATTAAGCCTTGTAGTACGCTCATTTATAGCATTGCCGCTTGCTGCAGTTGCTCCCCAGAGATTGCCTCCCTCCTCGGAAAGCCCGTTTGCATTGGAGAACTGCCAGAGTCCTATGCTCTGTCCACTGGCCTGATACTTACCGTTGGCCAGCTTGTAGCTTATGGCTCCTGTGTCTGGATCTATGACTATCTTTTCTGTTGAGGCAGAAGCCGGGACTGTGATCCTTCTTCCCCTGCTGTCAAGTATACGAAGTCCGTTATTATTGGTAAGGACCCTGCTTCCGTCGCCGTCAACCGTCCAGTTGAAATCTCCGTCCTTTGTGTAGTAAGTCCTCCCGTCTGCACCCTGGACTCCGAAGAAGCCGCTTCCGTCTATGAAGCAGGCGCTGGGATTGTCACTTGCCTGCTGGATACCGGTAGAGAAGCTTGTCTTTGTAGCCGCTACCCTGGTCCCTAATCCGACCTGGGCCTGAGTAGGCTTTGGATCGCCATTTGCCGAGGTCGTAGGACTCTGCAGGTTCTGATAAAGCAGTGACTTGAACTCTGTGGTCTTTGACTTATAGCCTACTGTATTTACATTTGCAAGGTTATTTGAAATCGTATCGACCGCAGTCTGCTGGGCCCTCATCCCGCTCGCTCCGGTCCATAATGCTCTCATCATGATTATATGCCTCCTGTGCTATCAGCTTATCGAGCCTACCTGTGATGCTGCAGATTCAAGCGTTTCATCCTCTGCCTGTATCATCTTGGCTCCTGCCTCATAGGCTCTCTGGATCGTGATCATTGATACCATCTCATCGACCACATTCACATTGCTCATCTCAAGAGCTCCCTGCTCTATCCTGTATCCGTTTCCTCTGGTGACCGTTCCGCCGTTCACGAGATCATATAGATTCTCGCCGTAGTGAGCCAGATAATCCGTATCATTCACATCTACGACTCCGACCTGATCGACCGCCGTACCATTCTGCCAGATCCGTCCCTCAGGGTCCACTGTATAGCTCTGCATCGGATCTACCCTGACAAAATTCTGCTCCGAAACCCTGCCTGTAGTCGCGCCGTTCATATCGAGCAGATAATCTCCGTTTCCTGTCCTGAAATATCCCTGATTATCTACTGTAAACTGTCCATCCCTTGTGTACTTGACTGATGAATTCCCCTGCTTGTCCGTATAGGCTATGGCAAAAAATCCGTCGCCTCCGATTGCAAGATCTGACTTCTCATCTGTGACCTTGAGACTGCCCTGGCTGTAATCCGTATAGGTCTCTCCGACCTTGTCTCCCTGCTGGATATCTCCTATCCCCTGGGCAAACATGAAATTGCCGGAATCCTTTATACGCAGTGCCAGCTGCCGCCTGAACGCGGCATTAGTCGTACCTTCCTTCTTGTATCCGGCTGTGGTGGCATTTGCAAGATTATTGCTCATCACATCGAGCCTTCTCTGCTCCTCTACCATACCGGTGTATGCTGTATATAGTCCTTTTACCATTCTATCACCACTTTGCGCAAATTGTCTGCTATGATTTATATCGGCAGTTTTGGGGATATTATAACATAGTTGGGAGGATTAGTATAGTAAGGTCCGAGGGGCCCTAGTCCCTGAGTACCTCCCATACCTCACCCGCTACCGACGCCACATATGTCGGTTCTGCCTTCTCAAGGCTTGATAAGTCGCCATATCCATATGTCACGGCTATCGAGTCTATGCCTGCCCCGACTGCTCCGTCGATATCGAAATGTGTATCGCCTATCATTATGCAGTGATTACGGTCAAGAGAATAACGGTCTATGGCGCGCTCTATCAGGCGCTTCTTGTCTGATGACGGGTCACAGGGGTCAGGTCCTATCACATCAGTAAAATATCTGTCAAGGTCGAATTTTTTTATTATCTGCTTAGCAGAGGCCTCCACCTTTGAGGTGATCACGTAACATGAAATCCCTGCCTTCCTGCATGACGACAAAAGCTCCACAATTCCATCATATATTGTCACGTCATACATCTTGTCCGTCTCATAGAGCCGTCTGTAGATCCCTGTAGCCTTCCTTGCTTCATCCTCCGACATTCCGTACAGAGTCTGAAAGGAGTCCATAAGAGAGGGTCCGACAAATTTCCGGAGCTTCTCCTCCGGCTGATCTTCATATCCAAAAAAACGCAGCGAATAAGCCGCACATTCCATTATAACCTTCCCCGAATCGGTAATGGTACCGTCGAGGTCGAAAAAAGCTTCTGTATATTTCATAGTAGTTAATGGTAAGATCACCTCTCACCTAGCAACAACTTCCTGCAAAGCCCTATCATCCTCTCCCTGTCGCTGGAGGAATTTTCGAACGTGACTCTTCCCAGTATCTGCTCGTCTGAAAGTGGGCCTGTCTGTCTCTTTTCCGGGAGAAGAAGATCTGCAGCGAAAAGCCTGCGGCGCATCTCGCGGGCTGTCCCGTTGGCTCCGTCGAATACTTTTGTACCGCCTCCGAGGGCGATCTCTATCTGGTCAGCTACAAAAGGGTAATGAGTGCAGCCAGTCACAACTGCATCCACAGGGCCGTATTTGCCACCCGGTGCATAGTCTAAAAGCAGGTCGTTAAGGAAATCCTGGACCTCCCTGGTCCCGGCCTTTCCTTCCTCTACGAATTCCATAAGTCCCGGGCAGGCAAGCGGATAGACCGTTGCCTCCTCACCGTACTTCTTCAGAAGGTCCTGAAATTTCTCCTCGGCTATAGTCATAGGAGTCGCCATCACAAGGACCTTTGGATGATCCATGAAGGATACGGCAGGCTTTAGAGCCGGCTCGATACCCACTATCGGGATCTCAGGATACTCAAGCCTAAGCTGCCTGACTGCTGCAGAGGTGGCTGTATTACAGGCGATACAGATCCCCTTGGCTCCTCTGTCTATAAAATTTTCCACATGGTCCTTGGTAAGGGTCAGGACCTCATATCTCGATTTCGTGCCATATGGAGCATTGGCGGAATCCCCATAGAAATAAAACCTTTCCTGGGGCATTACCCTGACAAGCTCCCTCAAGACCGATATGCCTCCGACGCCTGAATCAAAAACCGCAATCGGATGGTTTCTTTTGTCGGTCTCGCCTATTGCCTCAAATATCTCAGCCATTATTTTACCCCCTTGGCACCTCCGAATGATGCACTGCTAAGGATATTGGTATCAAATGTAAATGTAAGATCCTGATACTTTCTCGCACGCTTCAAGGCCATCTGGATCAGCTGGTCGAGAAGCTCGCTGTACTTAAGGCCTGCAGGCTCCCAGAGATAGAAGGACAGGGAACCCGGTATGGTATTTATCTCATTGAAGTAAAGCTCATTATTTTCCTCGTCTATCATGAAGTCGATACGGGCTACTCCGTTACAGCCGAAAGCCTTGAAGGCACGGACCGCATATTCCTTTATCTTCTCAGTCATATCTGCCGGAAGATCTGCAGGTATCTTTCTCTGGACTGAGGCCATTCCCTTTGAGCCTCCCTTTCCGCCGCTCTCATACTTGTCCTTATAGGAAAGGATATCCTTTGTATGGAATGGTTCCTCAAGCACTGAAGCCTTTGCTCCCGAATCGTCCCCTAAGACAGAGCAGTTTATCTCCTTAAGCTTCTCGATCCCGTGCTCTACGAGTATGATCGAGGCATAGGTAAAGGCATCATCAACAGATCTGGTAAGCTCCTCCCTGTTGCGGGCCATGGAGATGCCTACTGATGAGCCTGAATTTACCGGCTTTACTATTGCAGGGTAGCCGACCTTCTTCTCTGCCGTATCAAGAAGCTTTTCCATATCGGCATAATCATCCTCATGGAAGCAGACGCAGTCAAGAACAGGAATGTCGACATCCTTAAGCACGCACTTTGAAATATATTTGTCCATACCTACGGCCGAGGCTGTCACATCGCATCCTACAAACGGGATCCCAAGCGTCTTTAAGAATCCCATAAGAGTGCCGTCCTCCTCATTGGTTCCGTGAACGACAGGAAAGGCCACATCGACCTCTATATCCTTCATGCCGCCGAAACGCTTCTTAGGATACGGAGAAAGGACTACCTTATCCCCCTCATTTACCCATACTACCTTCTGGGATCTGGCAATAAGGGAATCAATATCCTTATAGGCCTCTATCTTTCCTATGTCATCACCTACATAGAACTCATTGTGCTTGGTGATATATACCGGTATGGTCTCATATTTTTCCTTATCGATATTCATAAGAGCCTGGATACCCGAGATGACCGATACCTCATGCTCCACGCTCCTGCCGCCGTACATGACTGCTACTCTGGTCTTCATTTCCTGTTCCTTTCTGTAAAACAACCATCAATATGCATCCGGAAGATCATTCTCAAGAAGAATATACTTAGCTCCCTCGCCGGTGATACTGTAGGCATATTCCATTGCCCCGTTCAGATCGTCGAATGATCTGATATCCTTCTCGTCAAAGCCCGCATCAAGTGCGCCCTTCCTGATCGGATCTGTATGCTTTCTCCTTCCGACAAGTAGGATATGATCGCAGTTTACCGCTGCGTAGGTTCCGAATTTGTAATTATAATCGGCTTCCTTTCCGCCAAGCTCCACCATTCCAGGCGTCACAAGGATCCTTATGCCGTTAAACATATGGAGCGTCTCAACCGCTGCCTTTGACCCGACCGGATTCGAATTGTACGCGTCGTCTATTATAGTCACATCTCCGCGGTTTATCAACTGCAGGCGGTGAGCCACAGGCTCGATCCGCCTTACCGGAACACGCAGGGCCTCCAGAGGGATTCCCTGCTCATGAGCCACAGCTATGGCTCCGCAAACGTTTATGACATTATGCTCTCCAATAAGCCTCATAGAAAAGCGGGCTGTCTCTCCTGAAGGAGCGGTCATAGTAAACTCTGTCCCCATAGGAGATAGCTTTACCTCTGATGCATGATATCCCATATTATTCTTATAGGAATAAAATATTACTTTAAGCCTGTCTCCGTACTCTCTGGCCTTATTCACCTCGAATTCATTATCCGCGTTCAGATATATCCTTGCCCCATCCGGAAGGGCGTCAGCCAGCTCGAACTTGGTCTTTATTATATTCTCCTGAGTATGAAAGGTCTCAAGATGCTGGGGACCTATGCTTGTGATCACCCCTTCTTTTGGAGGAAAAAGGTCACAGATCTCCTTGATATCATGCACATGTCTGGCTCCCATTTCGCAGAGAAAGATCTGATTGGACGGGCGCATATGCTCTCTTATAGTCCTTACTACTCCAAGGGTAGTATTGAAATTACCCGGAGTGATCAGCACATCGTATGAATCCTTGAGAAGGGTATGAAGGTAGTACTTCATAGAGGTCTTGCCATAGCTTCCGGTGATTCCTATCGTCCTGATACCAGGATTCTCTCTCATGATCCTTCTGGCATCGTTTATATAATACCGCCTGATGCCGGCCTCGATCGGAGCATTGATGATATTTGCAAGCATCAGGAGCTCCGGAAGGAAGGAAAGAATGGCAAGAAGGCAGATAAGACATTTGTCTCTTGATAATATGCAGATCAGGACGGTCACTATAACAAATGTGACGCAAAGCCGCTTTACCCTTGCAGTCATGACAAGCTTTTTCTTTGTCTCGCTCCTCCAGTAGAGGAGAAAGGCTGCAATGGACGCCCACATCCAGATCATCAGCGCTATCAGACATACAAGCCTGGCGGGAGGAGCCTTAAAAAGAATCAGCAGGACAAAAAATCCCAGATATGGCCAGAGGAATCGCTGCCTGGCTGCATTTTTTTCAAGCCAGTGAAGGAACTCGCTGTTACGGTATCCGTTCTGCTGGAACATCTGCAGGTTGTAGTGGATTCCGGTCACTATCACAGGAATCGACAAAAGCATGGCAAAAATCATCAGGATCCTATCGATTTGAATCAACATAGAAAACTCCTTAATATGTCCCTGAATTCCTGAGGCTTTCTCAGAAATGAGAAATGATCTGTCCCGGTAAGCACATGAAGATCCGCGCCCGGGATAAGCTTCTCCATATCCCTTCCATCGGCAAGAGGAGTAGCGGTATCGAGATCACCCCAGATCAGACAGGTCCTGTAATGGATATCGGCAAGACGATAGGTCAGATCATTATTTACCGCACGCACCATGCACTGCTTCATCATAGGGCTTGAATTCCTGTAATCAGCGGATCCCTGCTGGCCCTGCCAGATATCGACGGCATCCCTGAAGAAAAAATATACAGGCGGAAAATGGAAAAGATTCCTTTTGAAATGATAAAAGGCTATGCTTCTCTTCTGCTTAGGGGTTTTCCTTCTCTGAATACCGGCTGCATCTATAAGCACAAGTGAGTCTATCTCAAAGGTCAGCTCCTCCTTTGACAGCGAGGACAACCATATCATTATCCTTCCACCGAAGCTGTGGCCGATCAGAGTAGTCTTTTTTATTCCAAGCGCCTCGATGAAATGTGAGAACCATACTGCAAACTCCTCTATGCCCCAGGGCTCGTTTGGCTCGTCGCTGTCGGAAAAGCCCGGCAGATTGAACTGGACTACCCGGTACTGATCGCTTATATCCGCTGCAATGCTGTCATAGAGCTTCATATCGGTCCCCCAGCCCTGAAGGATCACAGCGTATCTCCTGCCCTTTCCGCTTATTTTATACCTTATATTAATGCCATCTATCGTTGTTTCCATTGGAAAAATTATCCCTCTGTGCCTTCTATCCTTGTAGTATTGCTGCCCGGAGTATAGTCCTTAAGATACTCGCTATATTCATGAAATGATTTCCCGAAGGTAAGACCAAGCTTATCAGCATAGTCCTTGTTGTAGAGCTTTACAAAGGATGTACGGCTCCTGTACTGATAAGGAAGATCAGATGCCTTCTCTCCTCCGGAAAGGACCCTTACGGCCATCTTTCCGGCCTGATATCCGCTGTCATAAGGATCGCTCCATAAAGTCACAAGGGTCTTTTCTCCTGCCTCATGGTCTCCTCCAAACGTAGAGACTCCTGCCTTTTTCGCAGCCTTTACTATATCTGATATCTTCCCGCTGCAGGAGCCTCCGGCTATATAAAGTGCATCATTCTGCTTTACTGCTGCATCAATTATCTTCTGATCCGATGCATCAAGAAGTGACTTTCTGGCTGCCTTTTCCCATTTAAGAAGTCTGGCATCGTCATAGTCCGGATGTATATGCTTTGCAAAGCCCTCTGACATCTGAGGCACTGTCGGATCTATTTCATCAGAATTCCTGATCGAATTAAGCAGGGTAGCTGAGCTGGTATCCGTCTTGTCAGTAAGAAGGGATCTGTATACCTTGCTCGGAAGTATATACTCCCTGTATTCTATGCCTGCCTGGGTAAGGAAATTCTCAAGGGTCCTGTCAGACTTTACGACATCGGTATCATCCGGTGAATAAATAATACCGACTGATTTCAGGTCTGGTGTCGCCTCTATAAGCTCTGAGAGCTGATCGCTTACATATGGATTGGAGCTGATACCGGTCACATTGATCCCTGTCTTACGGTCATCCTTATCCTCAGGCTCTTCCGTGCCTGTCGCGCGGAAGATATCCTGTACGTTTACTGATATTATAGAGGCGTCCTTATCATTTTTTAGTGCGGCATAAGCCGAGGAGAGTGAAGACTCGCTCTCTGTAAGGATCAGAGAATCTCCCTTTTCCCTGAGCTCATTTACAGCATCGCTCTCATCACCCTTTGTCAGATGAACCGTATCTATTTCTATATGGTCACTTCCAAGCATATCTGTAAGAGCATCCTTAAAGCCCTGCTCAAGGTCAGAATTCCCTGATTCGGAAACTATCCCCGCCTTATAAACGGTCTGTTCCTCCTTGTCTGACTTTGTACTGCTACCGCCAGAACAGGCTGTGGCAATGAGTGCAGCTGCAAGACAAGAGTTAAATATTGGTAAATACCGAAGTTTCATTCTTAAGATCCTTTGCTATCTTATGGTTTTCATCCATCCTCCTTGTGATGGAATCCATATCGTTTACAAGGACCTGAGTCGAATCAGCTGCCCCTGTAACTCCCTGAGCTCCCTCCTTAATCCATTACTGAAGCGTTTATCTGCTTCACCATCTGGTCGATCCGCCCGAAATGGTCATCTCCTTTGTCGCATCTCATGATGCAGACGAAAAGCTCACATCGCTTTTTGAGCTCTTCTTCGCCGGATCTCCCCCGTTTCATCCGCACAGCATAAGCGCCGCGATCGGAGGGATCACGGCTATTGATCTATTAATACTCATCTTTTCTACCTCCTGCAAAAAGCATAATTATTTTTTAGTATAGCACAAATCGGGAGGTTTTGCAGACGATTATTGAGTTTTAACAAAAAGGTGCGAGGTGTGAGGTGTGAGGTCTGAGGGCCGAGGTGTGAGGTCTGAGGTGCGAGGTCTGAGGGCCGAGGTGTGAGGTCTGAGGTGTGAGGTCTGAGGTGTGAGGCCGAAAGCATAGAGATGAAGACGAGCGAAGGCGAAGTCTGAATCCTATGCGAGGTCGTTCTCTGAGGCTGAAAGTTTCGAGATGAGAGCGAGCGTAAGCGTAGCTCGAATCCGAAACGAAGCCGTTCTGTGAGGCCGAAAGCTTGTAGGCGAGAGCAAGCCAAAAGCGCAGCTCAAGCCACAAGCGAGGCCGCTGTCTGAGATTAGCAAGAACGAGTCGAAGACGAAGTTCGAGCTTAACGAAGACAGCTTCCTTGTTAATGAGACCGAGCTGATAAGCGAAGATCGAACCTAGCGAAGAGAACTTCCTTAGTAAAATAGGTCTGAGGTGTGAGGTGCGAGGTCCGAGGTCCAAGGGCCGAGGGTTTAAGTCTGAGAATCGAGTGTTTGGTAGAAATAACAGGTATTAACTATACCCTAATCCCTCTCGCCTCTAACCTCTCACCTCTCACCTCTCACCTCTCACCTCTCACCTCCCACCTCTCACCTCTAACCTCTCACCCGAAAAACCCCTACTATCCCACAATCGACTCATTAAGATACCCAAGCTCATCCTCTGCCTTACCTATATATAGGAATCTGGCTGAGAACAGCGAATATCCCTTGCATCCTGCCTCTTTCAGAGCCTCATACTGGTCTGCCAGATTGGTATCGGAGCTCTTCCAGCCCTGATCGAGGGCGTTGGCGTAGCCGCATCTGTAGAGTGCGAGTGCGATATATTTTACCTTTCCCTTTTTGTCAAGGGACTTTGAGGTAAACTGGCTCAGGCGGTCAGAAAACATCGTGGTGCCGCCCTTTTTACCATAATCATCTGTCCAGTAGATCTGCGGCATTATGTAATCCACATATCCATCAACGGATGCCCAGGTCTTTACATCGGCTCCTGATGCCATATCATTATCCAGATTGCCCTGAGGAGAGATACCGAATGTCGCATTCTTATTGCGGGCCTTAACTGTGGAATAAACCTTTCTTACAAGCTTATTTACATTGGCGGCCTTCTTTGCCCTTGGAAGCTTGGCTGCCTGGGCGGTGGAAAGAGTCACCTTCTTCTTTGAATCATTCCAGTAGCCATTTGTCGAATGATAGAAGTAATCGTCGAAGACCACTCCGTCTACTCCGTAGGCCATGACCTCATTTACTGCCTTTACCACCCGGTTTATAGATCCTGATGCCTGCGGATCGAGGAAATACATGGTAGGGTATTTGCTCTTGTTATTTCTGTAGCAGCGGTAGGGATTCATCCAGGCGATAAGGTCCACATCGTTCTTATGTGCCTCCTCTGTCATTACAGAAAGAGGATCGAATTTCAGTGTCTTCTTTGCTGCCGCTGTGTTTTTACCATTTCTTGCCAGACTGCTGACATAGGGAGACAGCTCCTTCATAGCAGGAAATGTGGAGCTCCTCCAGGCTGCGTCATCATTTGACCTGACCTGCATATAGATGGTATTCAGCTTGTACTGCTTCATCCGGCTTATGAACCTGTCGGCATTTTTCCTAAAGACTGTCTCGCTGTCGGTCGAGAGGCCGATACCGGAATATCCATAATCATAGACAGAAAGCCAGACCCCGCGAACCTCCTTTTGTTTATCTGCTGCAGTGCTTTTCGCAGAAGCACTCAGGCCAGTAAATGCTGCCATAGTAAGAGCAGCTGTAAGAATTGCAGCTGTTATTCTTTTAAAAAGCATCAGAACTCCTTTCAGCTCCTTAGCATCGGTTCTATATAATCGCTTATCAGGCTGTAGCCGTAATTATTCGCGCTTGCCCAGCCCTTGCTTGTGAATGCACCATCAGCCTCCCCCGTAGTATAGTGATTATCCTTTATTCCAAGCCACTCCACATATGGAGCATATCCTACCAGCCAGCTTCCGGCTCTAGGATCCGGGACCACGACAGTTCCTATATTCGGATAATCCTCTACCGCAGTCACATGTGAAAAGGACGGAGCTTTTCCATCATTTGATGCATAGAGGCCTAAATGAACTGCCTGAGCCCTTATGCCTACACGGACTGCATCCGCTGCCGCAGCCTCTGGGCTGTCATAGCCTAAGGCGCTGTAATAAAGTGAGGCATATCTTACAAAGTCAATTCCCGGATTACCGCCTCCTGTGGCTCCGATCCCGCCGAAATTGCACTGAGCTGCAGATACATCGCCTCCGAACTTCAGAAAACCTGTCTCCTTACAGATCTGTCCGAAAAGGACCTCTGACTTTATCCCTGCCCTTGTGGCCTCCTCATAGACGATCCTTGTGAAATCATCTATAGAAGGAGCACCATATGATGAATAAACATCTGACGGATAGGTAAAATTCCTCGATGATACTTTTGAATTATAGTAACGGGCCATCTGGGCCGGCTGGGCAGACGAGGCTCCCTTTACGGCATAGGCTGTGGTGCCGCTTGCCGGAGTGCTTCTGTTCCCGAAATAATTCTTGCCGTTAAACCTCCTGAAGGGACGGATCATATAGGTATATGTCGTCCTTTTCTTGAGGCCCTTTGCTGTATAGCTGTTCCTGTCTGCACCGCTTACAGAGGTGATCCTCTTTCCATTCCCATCAAGAATCTGGTATCCGCTGACATCATTCACCGGAGTCCAGTGAAGAGCCAGTGAGGTCTCTGAGGCCGGAGTCACATAATCCTTTTCGTCGGCATCATAGTCCGTTCTGTCGCCTGATGACCTGACAGGGGTATATGCACTCCGCCACTGTACTGACAGGGAGCTCATGTAGGCTGATACAGAAGCAGAGGTCTCTGCCGGATCAACAGGAGCTGTGACATTGGCAGACATAGATGTGCCCTGGCTTGTCGTTTCAGTATTCTCCGAAGGAGTCTCCTCCTGCGGCGTCGTAAATGTGACGACGTTCGAATAACTGCTCCAGAAGGTCTTTTTCGTATCGTGAAGGCCCTTTCTGAAGAAACGCAGCCTGTAGCTGTATGTGGTGCCAGCAAGGAGATCAGTATCTGTATACTTAAGCTCTGCTCCAGGTGCAGCCTGGAATACTCTTTCGTAGCTTCCCTCCCCGGCCTTTCTGTATATCCTGTAGGTGACATCAGGATCAGCCGACTTGTCCCAGCTGAAGGAGATGCTCTTATTATCTGCTGCTGCGCTTCCAGTAAGCGTGCCGATAGGATCAGAGTCAGTTGTCACGGATACACCCGGACTCTTATAGGTGGACCATATGGTCGAGCCATTCATCTTGTAATAGGCCTTTACGCAGTAGGTATAGCTTGTATTCTTTGCTACCGTCTCATCGGTATAGGTCGTTGAATTGTGCTGTATAGTTGTGACCTTCTTGAAGCTTCCGGTGGTCTTTCTGTAGACCCTGTAGCCGGTAGCATTCGGATCCTTCTCCCAGGTCACCTTTACTCTTCCGAGTCCATTATCAACAGCGCTCTTTGCCTCAAGGTCCTTTTTAGGTATAGTGACCTTCAGCCCCTTCTTGTCATAGCTGTCAGGTCTGCCATAGTTATTTCTTGCTATAACAGTATAATAATATGTCTTTCCGTATGAGCCAGTCTCATCTGTATATTCAGTCCCGGCCGTGCGTCCTATTTCCTTATAGCTGCCTTTGGCTCCTGTCTTTCTGAAGACCAGGTACTCAGAAGCATTGGCTGCCTGCTTCCAGCTGATCTTGACCTTGTTGGCCTCCCCTGTGTGAGCCGCAAAAGTAAGCGTAGTCACTCCCGGGAGCTGCTCACTCCCGTCAGAGAGTGTCAGGTCAAAGGACTTGGCAATCGCATCTGCGTCTGCAATTCCCATGGCCTCGGTCTTGTCATCTGAATTGAGGAAGTTCTTCACATCGCTCTTGCTTGAGATAAAGGCGCCCTCTATTATGATTCCCGGTATATGATGAAGCTTCGATCCCCTGATTACAGCATAATAATCGGCTATGCTACCGTCAGGATACTTGCTTCCTGCCGAGGAATTCTTCGAATGGAAGTTACGGCTGAATAGTCCCAGATCAATAAGGCCGTCAAGGACATTCTCCGCCATCTCTGCCCCCTTGCTGTGGGCCTTGCTGTCATAGCTCGCGTTCGGATACCAGACCTCGGCTCCGTGGGCGCTGGCTCCAGCCGAATTCAGATGAACCGATACAAAGGCATCCGCCTTCACCGAGGCTGCATAGTCAGTACGCGCCGTAAGTCCCACATAGTAGTCCTCGCTCCTTGTCATATAGACACGGACATTTCTGTACTGGGAGAGGCGCTCTGAAAGGGCGCTTGCTATATCGAGATTCAAGTCCTTCTCCTTATAGCCATTGCCGACTGCTCCGCTGTCCGAACCTCCGTGTCCAGGATCTACTACTATCACTGTATCATTCGGATCGGCTGTCACCGGATCATAGGGCGTACCATATGGATCCGTGGCAGCTCTTGCCTCCGTCTCACCAGGCATTCTATTATTCAAAAGCCCACCGACTCCGCTGAAGGTCGTCATCGTTACTGCAGCCGCAATGAAGGCAGCCGCTATCTTTTTCTTCTGCAAGATCATTCATTCCTTTCGCTATAAATTTGTCGTAACAATAATTTAACATAAAACGGCTGCAAATGACATATTTAACAAGAAATTTCACCGAAAACAAGGACGGATTATCACATTTTCACAAGGAAATCTTCAACAGTTCTTTAAGTATGTAAAAAAACAGCCCGGAAAAATCCGGACTGTGGTCTCTATTCGCCCTCAGATGACTGAAGCGTCTGTATCTTTCTCGCAGAGCTTCGGCCCTTATATGAGTCAGCATATTTATCTACAACCTTATTATAATACTTTATCGCATTATCCTTGTCGCCATTGTCCTCATAGGCCTCAGCAAGCCGGTAAAGCGCATCTCCATTCTCATATGAATCATCAAGCTTTACCACCTGTGAAAAAGCCTCTATGGCTGCCTTATAGTCATGTCTGGCGAAGGCCTGGCGGCCCTCGGTGTATTTCTTCTCGCAGACCTTCTGATCGACCGTATCTGATACTGTCTTGTAGAGGGCCTTTCCGTTCTTGTCGAGAAGATCCTGATTCACATCTGATAGATCATTTGAAGCTGAATCATAGTCTTCATCCTGGGATTTGCTATAGCTCTCAAGAAGTGACTCATATGATCCCTTTACATCAGACTGTCCCTCATATCTGTCAAGCTGGCTCTTAAGCTCGTCAACCTGCTTCTTAAGCGTCGCTGCGTCGCTCTTGGAGCTTGCTGCCTTATTATTGGCTGTGATAAGGGCTGTCCTTGCTTTTTCGTTTTCCCGGATCCTTATAGTAGGAGTGACCACGAATATAAAGCATAGGACTCCGATCGCGATTCCAAGCAGAATATTGAACAGACCGCTCTTTGAATTGTCAAGCGCCTCTATAAATGTCTGGCGCGGGATCATCACTACGTCATGGCCGTCGTTATACTCTATGGTCTGGCGGCGGACCTTCTTCTCCCGGTGCTTCTTCTCCGGCACCAGATGCTTCTTTACTTCCTTTATGTAGCGGGCCGTCAGAGGATTGTTCCAGTCGACCTTCTCTGCTTCCTTAAGCTCGTTATAGGCCTTGCTGTACTGCTTGTCATTTATATAGAGAAGAGCCGTAAGCTGTCTGGCCTTTACCATTCCGGGATTGTCATGGATTACTCTCTTTATCTCTATAAGAGCCAGATCAGTAGAGCCGCTCTGGCAATACTTAAGCGCTGTATTGAAACGGCGGGTAGCCGTATCTATCCTGTCGAAAAGTCCCACGTCCTGGCTTACTGAATTCAGATACTTGTCTGAGAGCTCATCGTCAGGGGCAAAGTTCTTTGCGATCACCCATTCCCTCAGTGCCAGTACAGGCTCTCCGTACTCCATATATACAAGTCCAAGCAGATTTCTGGCCTTGATATTTCTCTTGTTAAATCTGACTGCACGGGAGAGGGACTCTATTGCCCTTGACAGATCATGCTCACAAGCTCTCTCCAGACCTTCATTGTAGGCCATCTCAGATGAGTCCATGATCATACGGTATGCCTTCTGACTCGCTCCGCATGAAGGACATCTGTCCTGTTCCTCGCTTATGGGGCTCTTGCAGTAGAAACACTTCTCCATGGTCACCTCCCGGCGCTGCCCTTATCTGGGCGGTCTGCACCGGTCATCTCCTTTAAGATATCGATCATATCGGTAAGGTCGGTATCACGGATAGCATCCTCGGCTTCTCTTATCTCCATACTGGGTTTGAAGTTCTTAAGTTCCTCGTCAAAATCCAACATTTTATTTCCTCAGGCCATAAGCTCGGAAAGCCTCTTCCTTACGTCTTCCATCATCTGGGTATATCTTGCAAGCTTGTCCTTTTCCTCGGCTACCTTTTCGGCAGGAGCCTTCTCGAGGAAACGCTTGTTGCCAAGCATACTCTCTGATCTCTTAAGCTCGCCGGAAAGGCGCTTTTCTTCCTTCAAAAGCCTCTCTCTTTCCTTGTCCATATCGACAAGCTCGTTAAGCGGCACAAAGCAGGTGGCATCTGCGATCACAAAGGATACACTCTTTTCATCTATGCCCTTATTGTCTGCTTTTACTGTAACATCAGCTGCTGCGCAGAGTCCGGCATAGAGATCCTTATTTTCAGAAAGGACTGAAGCCACCTTTTTGTTCGTGGAGACGATAAAGAGGCTCGCCTTCTTTGAATTCGGGACATTCATATCCTTCCTTAAGGCACGCATACCCTTTACTATTTCCTTGGCCCTGCCGTAGATCTCCTCTGCCTCTGCATCATATGCGTCCTCTTCGTATACAGGCCAGCCTGATGTCATTATGGTATCTATCTGCGGATTCATTGAGGTAAAGATCTCCTCTGTGATGAACGGCATATATGGATGAAGGAGCTTTAAGGCAATAGAGAGCACATTCTTCAGTGTGAAAAGTGCTGCATTGGCTGAAGCCGGATCGGTATCCTTCGCATAGATACGCGGCTTTACCATCTCTATATACCAGTCGCAGAACTCGTCCCAGATGAAATCATAGACCTTTCCTACCGCAACACCGAGCTCGTACTTCTCCATGTTGTCCGTGACGTCCTTCACAAGGGTATTCACAAGAGAAACTATAGCCCTGTCCTCTGTCCTAAAGTCCTCCGGCTTCGGATCATAGAGAGAGCATCCATCGAGATTCATCTGGATGAATCTCGAGGCGTTCCAGACCTTATTGGCAAAGTTCCTGGAATTCTGGACCCTTTCCCAGTAGAACCTCATATCATTGCCAGGTGCGTTTCCTGTCATCAGGGTAAGACGCAGGGCATCTGCTCCATACTTGTCTATGACCTCGAGAGGGTCTATTCCATTTCCGAGAGACTTTGACATCTTGCGGCCCTTGTCATCACGGACAAGTCCATGTATAAGGACATGGTGGAATGGCACCTTCCCTGTCTGCTCTATCGCCGAGAAGACCATCCTTATAACCCAGAAAAAGATGATGTCATATCCTGTCACAAGCACGTCTGTAGGATAGAAATACTTGTAATCCTCTGTCTCATCAGGCCATCCAAGTGTCTCGAAAGGCCAGAGGGCTGATGAAAACCAGGTATCAAGGGTATCAGGATCCTGAGTGAAATGCTTACCGCCGCACTTAGGGCAGACCTCCGGTGCTCCGCCTCTCTGTACGACCATCTCGCCACAGTCATCACAGTAGTAGGCCGGGATCCTGTGACCCCACCAGAGCTGACGGGAGATACACCAGTCCCTGATCCCTGAAAGCCAGTGCTCATAGGTCTTGATATAGTTGTCAGGGACGAAGCTTACCTCGCCCTCCTGCCCTGCCCTAAGTGCAGCCTCTCCCATCTCCTTCATGCGGACAAACCACTGAGGCTTTACCATAGGCTCTACAGTAGTATGACATCTGTCGTGGGTACCAACAGCATGGGTATGAGGAACTACCTTTACCAGAAGGCCAAGCCTGTCAAGATCATCCACCATGGCCTTCCTTGCTTCATAACGATCCATGCCGGCGTATTTGCCGCACTTATCGTTCATAGTTCCGTCATCGTTTAGGATATTGATCTCCTCAAGATCATGACGCTTTCCTACCTCGAAGTCATTCGGATCGTGAGCCGGAGTGATCTTCACACAGCCTGTTCCGAATTCCTTGTCCACATATGAGTCTGCGATGACAGGGATCTCCCTGTCCGTGAGAGGAAGCAGGAGGGTCTTTCCTACTATATCCTTATATCTCTTATCGTCAGGGTTTACAGCTACTGCTGTGTCTCCGAGCAGAGTCTCAGGACGGGTAGTTGCTATCTCTACGAATCTGCCTTTCTCGCCCTTTACAGGGTAGTTGATATGCCAGAAGAATCCGTCCTGATCGACATGTTCTACCTCTGCATCCGAGAGAGAGGTCTGGCACTTAGGACACCAGTTAATGATCCTTGAGCCCTTGTAGATATATCCCTTCTCATAGAGTCTGACAAAGACCTCCTCGACAGCCCTTGAGCAGCCCTCATCCATAGTGAATCTCTCACGCTCCCAGTCTGCGGAGCTTCCGAGCTTCTTCAGCTGACCGATAATGGTACGGCCGTATTCCTCTCTCCACTTCCAGCAGTAGTCAAGGAAAGCCTCCCTGCCTATCTCGGCCTTATCTATGCCCTTTTCCTTCAGGGCATTTGTGACCTTTACCTCTGTAGCTATAGCTGCATGATCGGTGCCCGGCTGCCAGAGTGCCTCATAGCCCTGCATCCTCTTGAAGCGGATCAGTATATCCTGCATGGTGTTGTCGAGAGCATGTCCCATATGCAGCTTTCCGGTGATATTCGGAGGCGGCATCACTATAGTAAACGGCTTCTTTCTCTTGTCCACCTCAGCGTGGAAGTATCCGTTCTCCTCCCATTTCTTATAAAGTCTGTCTTCGATCTCCTTCGGATCGTAGGTCTTCGCAAGCTTCATCAGTCAAACTCCTTTGTCTTATTCCTCCACCTTCTTGAATGCGCTCTTAGGAAGATGACATACCGGGCAGCTCCAGTCATCCGGTACCTTCTCCCATGGTGTGCCTGCAGGCACTCCGTGCTCAGGATCTCCCTTGGCAGGATCATAGATGTATCCGCAAGGGCATCTCCACTTCTCGCCCGAAGAGGATGAAGCCTCCTTCTCCTTTGCGGCAGGAGCCTTGTCACTGATCAGAGCCTCTGCTATCTCCTCTGCCTTATCGATATCGTCATCGCAAGGATTCCATGAACACTTTATCTCTGTGTCTACCACATCGAATCCTGCCTCTGTCATCATCTCGCGGAGGACCCTGTTACCCTCTCCGCTCCATCCGTAGCAGCCGAATACTGCCGCCTTTCTGCCCTTCTTAAGCTTCAAGGATTTCAGATAATAGGTAAAGGCTGCCACTCCGTCAAGCACTCCGTTCAGGATAGTCGGAGATCCGATCGCAACCGCCTTTGAACGGAAGACCTCAGAGGCTATATCGTCCTTAGGTGTATGGTCCACATTATAGACCTTGACGATCGTGTCAGGGGACTTCAGGGAGATCTGGTCGGCGATCGCATGAGCAAGCTTCTCTGTGCCGTGCCACATGGTCCCATAGACCACCGTGATCCTGTTCTCCTCAGGCTGGCTTGCCCACCTCTCATAGGCATCTACTATCTGCATAGGATCCTTCCTCCAGATAGCCCCATGAGACGGCGCGATCATCTCTACAGGGAGATCCATGGCCTTAAGCTCCTTTACCTTCTTCGTGACCATAGGAGCAAATGGAGAAACTATATTGGCATAATATCTGAGTGCCTCATGCCAGAGTGTATCCTGATCGGCGAGATCTGCATACATCTCTCCGACTGCGTAGTGCTGACCGAAGGCATCCATTGAGAAGAGGATATTGTCTCCTGTCATGAATGTAGCTATTGAATCCGGCCAGTGAAGGAATGGCATCTCTACAAAGATAAGCTTCTTGCCGTTTCCTATATCAAGGCTGTCCCCTGTCTTTACCACATGGAAATCCCAGCCATGCTTACCCCACTGTCCCTCAAGTGACTTCACTGCATTTGCACTGCAGTAGATAGGAAGGTCAGGTCTTTCCTTCATAAGAGCCGGAAGTGTGCCTGAGTGATCGCACTCCCCATGCTGTACGACTATAGCGTCGATCTTTGTAATATCTGTCTCCCTCTTCAGATTCTCGATGTACTCGAACTGATGAGGAGCCCAGACTGTATCCATAAGGATAGTCTTCTCCTCCTCTATAAGGTATGCGTTCTGCGAGCTTCCGTTGTGGATCGTGAAGTCATCCCCGTGGAACTTCTGAAGCTCCCAGTCCAGATATCCGATCCATGATACATTTCCTTTGATATGCTTTCTCATATAAAGTTACCTCCTATGACTTGTGTCAGTCTGATCAGAGACATCCGAAGACGCCCCTTTATATCTATCCCTGTCATTTATGCAGGGTCACTGTAAATGTAGTATAACCGTCTTCGCTTTCGACTGCAATGCTTCCATTGTGTCTGTCGACTATGGCCTTGGCTATGGCAAGTCCAAGTCCGAAATGGCCTTCCTTCCTGTTTCTGGCCTTATCGACCCTGTAAAACCTCTCGAACAGGTGCTTCTGGGCCTCAGGCGATATGGTCTCCCCGTGATTTCCTACCGTAAAGATTATATGCCTGCCGCTCTCAGAAAGTCCCACATCGACACTTGTACCAGATGAGGCATGACCTATCGCATTCTCGATCAGGGTCTCTGCCATCCTGCTTATATCTATAGGATTGCCGACTAGTCTTATACCGCGCTCTATCTTCTGCTCGATCGTCACGCCATGTTCAAACGCCGCCGCCTCGAATGGCAGGATCACTCCCTCTATGGTCTCCGACAGATCGAATACCTCATGATCCTTTCCCGGATCTGCATCCTCTGCCGAGGCGAGAGTCAGAAGCTCCTGAATAAGCCGGTTCATCTTCCCTGTCTCGCCCTTTATGTATCCCAGATACTTGTCATTGTCCTTTGTCGATCTGGCCATGTCGATATTCACATCGACTACTGCAAGAGGGGTCTTAAGCTCATGGGAAGCATCGGCTACAAAGGCTCTCTGCCTCCTCATATTTTCCTCTATCGGCTGTACCAGATATCTGGCCAGCAGTATGCTTACTATTATAACGGCTGCCATGCCCGCTGCCGCTATCATGCCTGTAAGAGCAAATACCGGGATCAGTCTGTGCCTTACAATATCGGTATCGATGAATGTGATCTGGGTCACATCCTCGACCTCCCTTATGGAGAAACGATAATGCGAATAGTCACCCGAGTCGTTCCCCGTTTCCTTCATCTGGAAACCCAGGGCCTCTATATCATCCATATCAGCATCAGCATTCTGAACTACCGCTATGCCCTTATTATTGTTCCCGACCTTTACCTTGCCGGCATCTCCGGATGCCTCGTTTGCTATCGAGTCGTCCGGATCCTCCTTTCCGTTCCTCTCTATAAACACTGCATAGGAAGGAGACTCAGGATAGGCATAGCTCGAGTTGTCCTGTCTGGTATCGTCTCCTGCCTCCTTCATTCTAAGACCAAGGATGCTGTCGTAATAGGCATCATAGGAGGCATCCTCAGCCCGTCTCAGATGCTTGTCGAGTGTCACTGAATTCTCATTGTACTGGGAGGCAAAGGCGAAGGCCAGAATGATGATGACTATCGAGGACATGGTGATCGAGAGGATCAGCTCAATCCTTCGCTGTAGTTTCTTTATCATTGACTGCCTCTACATCAAGCCTGTAGCCAACACCGCGGACTGCACGGATACATACGTCTGCCTTTAAGAACTTGATCTTCTTCCTGATGAAGGATACATAGACCTCGACATTATTGTATTCGACATTATCTGCATTTCCCCAGATCCTCTCGGAGATCTGCTCCCTGGTCAGGGCCTTGCCCGGATTCTCGAGGAAGTATTCTAGTATCTTGAATTCCTTTCCGGCAAGAGATATGGTCTGTCTGGTGTCTGAATTCATCAGGGAAGCATTCCTCCTGTCGAGGCTTAAGTTGCCTGCTCTGACCACATCATCCTCACTGCCGTAGTTCCTCCTGATAAGGGCCCTAAGCCTTGCCAGAAGCTCCTCGACCTCGAACGGCTTGGTCATGTAGTCATCGGCTCCGGCGTCAAGACCCTTCAGCTTGTCAACAAGAGACGACCGGGCAGTAAGCATAAGGACCGGTGTCGTAACCTTTGCCTTCCTCATCTCATAGATGATCTCGGTCCCGTCCTTACCCGGCAGCATACCGTCCATTATCACTATATCGTAGGCTCCGGTCATAGCCCTGTCACATCCACTGACTCCGTCAGAGGCTATATCCACATCATAATTCTCCTGAGTAAGCCTGTCTCTCAAGGCATCTGCAAGAGCAAATTCATCTTCAACTATCAGGATCTTCATATATCCTCCATAATCAAGCTCAAATTTCAGCTGTTTTCATATTCTAACACGGATCCCCGGAAAAATAAAGAGGCACTGCCGGCTCTTGCCTTTCCTGGCATAATGGTCCATAATGTTTTTCATGAACAGAGCTGATTTCAAAAAGAAAACCTTTACTCATATACCTGTATACTCCGGTGACGTCTCCGGCGCTGCATCCGCCCTCTATGAGATGGGCGGCATGACTGTGATCCATGATCCAAGCGGCTGTAACTCCACCTATAATACCCACGATGAGCTGCGCTGGGAGAAAAAGGAAAGCCTGATCTATATCTCCGGCCTTCGCGAAAGCGACGCGATAAGAGGCAATGACAGCCGTCTTATCAATGATACTCTCTCTGCTCTCTCCTCATTAAAGCAGCGTCCTTCATTCATTGCGGTCTGCAACTCACCTGTTCCAGACATAATAGGGACCGATTTCTCTGCCATCACAAGGTTAATAGAGCTTAGATCCGGTATCAGGACCTTCTATGTCCCGACCAATGCCATGCATGATTACACCACAGGTGCTGCCAATGCCTTTCTGGCTCTGGCCAGAAGGTTTCTCACCTCTGAAAGGCTTTCTGCTGCCAGGTCAGGGAAATCAGTAAACCTGCTGGGACTTACTCCCTTTGAATTCCCCTATGAGAGCCAGATCGACTGTCTCTATTCCCTTCTGGAGGATGCCGGGCTTACTGTCGCATCAAACTGGGGAAGAGGGAGTGCCCGCCATTCCGCCGGTTCCATAGAAAGAGCCGTCCTTGCAGACGTATCCCTTGTCGTCTCCTCTACCGGTATCCTTGCCGCCGACTATCTCTACAGGAATTACGGCATTCCTTATGTGATAGGAAACCCGGTCTTTTCGACCTCCCCTTCAGCCTCTTTGGACCTCTTTCAGAGAAAAACAATAGACTCTCTCTACGCAGCCATGGAATCAGGTTCTTGTGAAAATGTGTATATGGACATTCTGGGCGTGTCCCAGTGGAAAATAAGAAATGAGGCCTCCCCTGTCACTGCATTTATAGGTGAGCCTGTGATGATGGGCTCTGCGGCTGCCTCCTTTTCGCTTTCTCACCCGGGGAAAAAAGTACGCCTTATCGCTGCTACTGAGACAAAGAGCCATGGTCTCATCTTCTCTGAGGTCATAAGTCCCTGCGGAGAGGCTGAGATCGCGGACGCTATAAGTGACTGCAGCACTATCCTTGGCGATCCCCTGCTAAAAAACGCTGCCCACGGCAGCAAAAGAGGCTTTTGCAGTGACAAGCAGCGCTGGATTGACATGCCCCACCTGGCTATGTCGGGGAGGATGTTTATAGCCTCCCCAAAGGCATTTATACCTCAGATGTGACCTGGAAGATGAAAAACTTCAGATAGAAGCTGGAATCAAGTCCCCAGAGATAGGGATGGTCAGGAGACTGGGCGCTGTATGAGACCTGACGGAGTCTTTTGTGGGCTGATATGGCCGCCTGGGATATGACCCTGCGAAGGAGCTCCTCTGTCATGAAGTGAGAGCATGAGCAGGTCGCAAGGAAGCCTCCGTCCTTTACCAGAAGCATACCCTCGCGGTTTATCTCGCGGTAGCCCTTCTCGGCCTGCTTTACAGTATTCCTCGACTTGGTAAATGCCGGAGGATCGAGGATCACAAGGTCAAACCTTTCTCCCTTCCTGCGAAGGTCCGGCAGGGCATCAAGTACATCTGCGACCTCAAAGCGGGCTATATCAGACAGGCCGTTTATGGCCGCATTGTCCCTGGCCTGGGATATTGCCAGCTCTGATATGTCAAGTCCCAGCACTGAAGCGGCCCCGCCTCTTGCAGCATTCAGGGCAAATGTCCCCATATGGGTAAAGCAGTCGAGCACAGTTTTCCCCTTGGCGAGCTTCTGAATCAGGAGGCGGTTGTACTTCTGATCGAGGAAAAATCCGGTCTTCTGTCCATTTTCCACATCAACCCGATAGCTTACTCCGTTTTCTACTATCTGAGCCAATGGACTTTCCAAACGGTCAGGAAACTCTCCCGACGGATACCACTCTCTTTCCATGTCGTTAAAGGGCTCCTCTATAAAGCCCTCTGCCTCTGTATACAGCCAGCCCTTGAAGGGCTTCATCCCCTCCTTCTTCCTGACCGCTGCATCTGATCTCTCATAGATCCCTCTGATATGAAAGCCCATGCCCCCAAGCTCATCAAGGAGCAGCGAGAGGATCACAGGCTTTATCCTGTCCATTCCTAGTGAAAGCGACTCTATTACCAGCAGATCATCATACTTATCCGCCACAAATCCCGGAAAGCCGTCAGCCTCCGAAAAGATCAGCCTGCATGCGCTCATATCGACCACATTCTCACGGTAACTCAGAGCCCGCCTTACCTTTTCCTTAAAGAATCCACGATCCGGCTTCTCCTCCCTGTAGCGTGAGAGGATCCTGACCCTGATCTTTGAGGCGCTGTTGTAGACTCCCCATCCCAGAAAGAAATCATCGAAGTCGAGCACCCTTACCATCTCTCCGTCAGCTGCCCCTCCCGGCTCCTCGTCTATCTCATTGTCGAATATCCAGGCTCCGCCCTTCTTTAAGGACCGGCCCTCGCCTCTCTTTATCCTTATAAAATAATCCTGCATCTGTAGCCTCTTTTAATTCATTATCAACAGGAAAATTATACCCGATGCCGGGACGGGATTCAAATAAAAAAAGCCCCGCACTGCGGGGCAATAAATTCATATGGTTCTTTTGCCGCCTTTCAGCCCATGCAGCAGCAGATCTGCTGCCTCGTCTGATAGGCTTCGCAGATCACTCATTCCATCCTTTATGCCGCAGCGGTATACTCCTGTGGCCACAGAGGCCACAAAGGACGGTATCAGCTCCCGGTGGCTCTTATCCTTACCAAAATCCATAAAGAAGTCCCTTATCCCAGCTCCACCACTGTCACTCCGGTATCTCCCTCGCCATAGGCAGCCAGATGGTAATCCTTTATGTCCTTCTGGCGGGACAGGTAGTCATGGACGGCCTTTCTCAGGATACCGCTTCCCTTACCATGGACTATGCGGACAGTCGAGAGATGAGAGAGGCGGGCATCGTCCAAATACTTGTCAAGGGTCCGGATGGCCTCATCAGAATTCATACCTATAAGCATGAGCTCGGCTGACATGGAGCCGGCCTTGCTCATGGACCGGCGGCTTGAGCCTGACTGCTTTTTCGACCTGGTCTGATCCTCATTTACAAGAGCTATGTCGTCAATATTTACCTTTGAACGCATTATACCCATCTGGACGGTCAGATTACCCCTGGCATCCGGAAGAGTATGCACTGTTCCTTTTAGATTCATTGAGAGGACGATCACATCGTCACCGATCCGAAGCTTCTTTGCATCCGGCTTCTTTGCCTTTACCGACACTGACTTCTTCGGCTTTAGCACCGCTTTTCCCTGATGAGCCTTTATCGATTCTCCTATCGCGCTACGCTGCTTCTCCATAGCAGCCATATCCGGAGCTGCTGATCCATATTTGTTGAAATTTCTAATAACCCGGTCGGCCTCGTCCTTGGCGCGCTTCAGGATCTCTGCAGCCTCGGCATTGGCCCTTGAGATAATATCATCCCTTCTGTCGCTTAGTGCGGCTTCCTTTTCCTTAGCCGACTGAAGGAGACGCTCTGCCTCCTTCCTGGCACGGCCTGCCTCCTCCCTGGCCCGGCTTGCCTCGCTGTGCTTTATCTCCAGGTCTGTGACCAGATCCTCGAAATCCGTATCCTCCTGCTTCATTCTGGAGGCTGCATCATCTATTATACTGTCAGAAAGTCCCAGCTTCCTGCTTATGGCAAAGGCGTTGGACTTTCCCGGAATCCCGATAAGGAGCCTG
Source organism: Candidatus Weimeria sp. HCP3S3_B5 (assembly GCF_052064335.1). Classification (NCBI taxonomy): domain Bacteria; kingdom Bacillati; phylum Bacillota; class Clostridia; order Lachnospirales; family Lachnospiraceae; genus Candidatus Weimeria; species Candidatus Weimeria sp. HCP3S3_B5. The sequence continues at coordinate 28,081 of NZ_JBQHVU010000006.1, forward strand.
TAGGTCGGAGAAAGTGTCTCCATGGAAAATTCCATGCAGGCATTCTCAACCCCATCTGTCGTAAGAGCATATGCCTTTAGCTCCGGATAGTGGGTAGTTGCCATGGTCCTGATATGGGTCCGGTGGAGCTCACTTAGGATAGCCTCCGAAAGGGCTGCCCCCTCGGACGGATCCGTTCCGGCACAGAGCTCATCGAAAAGCACCAGTGCGCTGCGTCCTCCCTTCTGCGGCAGACCTACCTGACGCAGGATTTCGACTATATTTGTCATATGAGAGCTGAATGTGGAAAGTGACTGCTCTATAGACTGCTCGTCCCCTATATCAGCATATACATCATTAAAAACTGCAATCTCCGACCTGTCGGCCGCAGGTATATAGAGCCCGGCGCAGGCCATAAGGGTAAGAAGCCCGACTGTCTTTAGGGAGACTGTCTTTCCTCCAGTATTTGGTCCAGTGATGATCAACTGATCGAAGCTCTGACCCAGATTTACATCTATAGGCATGACCTTCTCTGGATCGAGAAGCGGATGTCTGGCTTTTTTCAGATCTATCCGGCCCTCCGTATTAAGAACCGGTGCAAAAGCATTCTCCTCCCAGGCAAGAGAGCCCTTTGCGAAAATAAAGTCAAGCTCCGACAGTATCTTGAAATCCTCTGTTAGGGCACCTGAGGCCTCATTTACCCTGGCCGAAAGCTCCGCAATGATCCGTCTTATCTCCTCCTGCTCCTTAAGCTCGAGCTCCCTGGCCTCATTATTAAGAGAGACGACAGCTGATGGTTCTATAAAGATCGTGGCTCCTGATCCTGACTGATCATGGACTATTCCGGGCAGGCTGTTCTTGTACTCGGCTCTTACTGGCAGACAGTATCTGTCATCACGCATGGTAATTACCGCATCAGAAAGACACTCTCTCCTGGCATTCATTATCTCTGTCATCTTGGACCTGACACGCTCACCCATAAGTGACAGCTGCCGTCTGATCGAGCGCAGAGCTGGTGAGGCATCAGATGAGATCTCGTCCTCACTTATTATGCAGCGGCTGATCTCATTTCTCAGCGGATCGATCGGATCAAGACCATCAAAATACCGGCTCAGGCTGTCAGACGCCTCCTGACCATCGTCCTCTCCATACCCCTTCGCCCTAGAAGCCACCTGCAGGAGGGAGGCTACATCAAGAAGCTCCTCTGCATTAAGCGTACCTCCTATATCAAGTCTTTTCGTATAGACATGGGGGTCATTTATACCGGAAAGGGAAAGAGGCCCCTTAGCGTAGATACGGTGCAGAGCATCACCTGTTTCCTTAAGCCTTGCCCTTATCTTTTCCGGATCACTGACCGGCCTTATCAGCCGGCAATACTCCTTACCCTTCTGTGAGGTCGCCTTATCAGCAAGGCGGCTTGTTATCTTATCAAATTCCAGAGTGTGTAATACCTTGTTATTCATAGGGGTATTATAGCATAGGCAAGGGAAAGGTGAAAGGGGTTAGGGTAGAGGGCTTAGGGGTTAGTGGAGTGTGACTGTTCTAAAGTATCTGATCTATAATAAAAAAGGACAGATCCAAAACCAATGGATCTGCCACAAAGATGCTGTTTTTGTTAACAAAGAAGCTGTCTTCGTTAAGCTCGAACTTCGTCTTCGACTCGTTCTCGCTAACAATGAAGTTCTGCTCGCTAAGCTCAAGCTTCGCCTATAAGGAAGTTCTCTTCGCTAGGTTCGACCTTCGCTTGTCAGCTCGGTCTCATTAACAAGGAAGTTCTTTTCGCTAAATTCGAGCTTCGCCTATGGCTCGCTCTCGATAATAATGAAGTTCTGCTCGCTAAGCTCAAGCTTCGCCTATAAGGAAGTTCTCTTCGCTAGGTTCGAACTACGCCTTACGGCTTGTTCTCACCAATCTCAGAGAACGACCTCGCTTCGGATTCGAGCTTCGTCTTCGACTCGCTCTTACCTACAGGCTTTCGGCCTCACAGAACGACCTCACACCTCTGACCTCTCACCTCGCACCTCACACCTCACACCTCTGGCCTCTCACCTACTCATGGAAATAATCCACCGTCTCCTTCAGCTCATTTGCCAGATCCTTTAGTGATGACGCTGCCTCGCTGATCACTGTAAATGTACTGTTGAGTTCCTGCATCGAGGCATTGGTTTCCTGAGTTGAGGCTGCATTTTCCTCAGAGATGGCAGAAAGATCAGAAATGATATCAGAAAGCGAAGTCTTTGATGTATTCAGTTCATCGATACGGCTTGCGATCTTATCAACACCATCTGCAACACTTTCCATCTTTTCCTTCATATCAGCAAGCTCCTTCCTCGTGGATACCAGCTGCTGATCCTGTATATCAAAGCTTTCCGAAAGACTGTTCATGGATTCAACAGATGATGCAGAATCCGAAAGAAGTTTTTCAACAAGCTGTGAGATCTCATCGGCACTCTGTCTGCTCTGATCCGCAAGTGTCCTGATCTGGTCAGCCACTACAGCAAAGCCACGCCCAGCTTCTCCTGCTCTTGCTGCTTCGATCGATGCGTTCAGAGAAAGCAGGTTTGTCTGACTTGCAATGTCAGTGATAGCACCAGAAAACTTCGAGATTTCCTGTACAGAATTATTTGTAGAAGAGATATTCTCCCCAATAGCCTTAACCGAACCATTTGAAATCTCTGACTGTCTGGTAAGCAGTTCGATCGCATCGACTGTCTTATGGCACGATTCCTTCATTGCCTTCGTATATTCGTTCAGGTCATTGATATTACCATCAATATCCTCGATATCTCCTCCCATGCTGGACGTGTCGTTAGCGGCAGACTGCACAGAATCGGCCTGCTCAGTTGCCCCCTTCGCTATATCGTCGACAGCGGCAGACACCTGGTTTGACGCAGCAGCAGCCTGATCAGAAGAACCAGAGAGATTTTCACTTGAAGCATTTAACTCTCCTGTCGTTTTCTTTATAGCCCCTACTACCTGCAAAAGCTTTTCATCAAGCGTCTTTACGCTTTTAGAAATACTTCCCAGCTCATCATTCCTTTCAAGGACTCTTTCATTGCAATGTATATTCAGTTTACCTGAAGCAAGTGTCCTGATGTTTAAAGCAAGCTCATTAACTGCTCCAGAGACTTTTCTGGAAGCAAGAACTCCGATCAGAAGAGAAACACCACAGAATATCAAAGCCAGCACTATCATAAGCAATGTATCCATAGCTATTTCGTCCTCAGCCGTTTTTGTCTGCTTAGCTGCTAACACATAGCCGATAGTCTTTCCATCATCATCTGTTAGCGGACGATAATATGAACTGTAGCCTGTTCCTTCTATACTTCTGTTTCTTTCGAAATAATAGCCATACTTATCTATCGTGTTTACAACGAAATCAGGCAGCTCCTCCACTGACCTGTCGCCATTGCCACTGCTACTTTTCAGCGTGGTAAGAACAGTTTTTTTCCCAATGATTATTGAATAATCGAACCTGGTCTCTTCCTTTGTCTCATCAAGTATCTGCAGATACTCTTTTGTGACATCCGTGTCGCCCTTTGTCACCCTGCCATCACTTGTTGCTGCCCAACTGCCATCATACTCATTTGAAAACATCTTTTCAACCAGGTATGATGAGGACGAAAGCTCTCCCTTTACATCTTCAAAATATCTCGACCTTAATTTACGCACCGAAACCAGCGTAAGTACAGTAGATATAACCAGAGTTCCGGCAACAGCTACCATAATGATCTGTTGGATAAGTTTTCTCTGTTTCCCTGAGCCTGCTTTTTGCATATGTTCTCCTTTCAGGCAGCAATGTTTTTTTATATTTAATTTAATCCATTTAATAGTTGTTGTCAATATTAAAATAATGTCTTAATATTTTCCCCCAATCTTCCAGTTCCCTGGTCTGGCTTAAAGACAAGGTTTTCGGCCCCCACCCCTCGCACCTCTAACCTCACACCTCACACCTCACACCTCTCACCTCTCACCTCACACCTCACACCTCTCACCTCACACCTAACACCTAACAAATCCTCGGCAACAGCTCTGTCGAGGCCTCCGGCAGATAGGTCTCTGTCCCGATCGGGGTCCTTACGGTCACTGAGTCTCCTCTTACCTCTCCGATAGCGCAGGCGCCGGATGTATACTCAAAGCCATGGAGGATCTTTACGATCTCTTCTTCTCTTTCCTTTTCTGCAATTATGACCATACGGCCCTCGCAGGCCAGGTTCAGAGGATCAAAGCCTAACATATCGCAGATTCCCTGGACCTTGGGGTCTACCGGCATCCGGTCCCTGTCAACTCTTATGCCGACACCGCTCTCACGGCTTATCTCGTGCAGAACGGTACCGACCCCTCCTCTTGTCGCATCTCTTATCACATGGACATCCGGCACTGCCTTAAGCACAGCCTCTACCGGCTTCCAGAGCGGGGCGCAGTCCGAAGTCACATCCGACTCTATGCCGAACTCATCTCTTGCGACAGCTATAGCAGCCGCATGACGGCCTATATCTCCTGTGACAATTATGGTATCTCCCTGCCTTGCCCTGTTTCCTGCAGGAGAGACACCAGGCATTATCTCTCCGACTCCGGCAGTAGTGATGAAGCAGCCGTCAGCCTGACCCCGGCGGGCGACCTTGGTATCACCTGCCACAACCATGACACCCACCTCTCTGGCTGTCCTTGCCATCGAGGAAACAAGGAGCTTCAGATCAGCTATAGGAAAGCCCTCCTCTATCACGAATGAACAGGTCAGATAGAGAGGGCGGGCTCCCATGCAGGCCAGATCGTTTACAGTACCGCATACAGACAGCTTACCGACGTTTCCGCCCGGAAAGATGGCCGGACTTACTATAAAGCCGTCCGTTGACATAGCCATCCTTCCGGCAGGGGCCGGAAGCACAGCAGCATCATCCGATGTGAAATATTTATTTTTTAGCTCCTTCGCAAATACCTCCTCAATTAGCTCTCCAGTGGCCTTTCCGCCTCCGCCCATAGCAAGGGTAACCTTTTCTGTCATCTTGTCTCCTAACCTTATAATAATCTCATCATAACATAGGCATCCTCATCGGGATCCCTGTAAAACCTTTTTCTTACTCCGGCTGTGATAAAGCCATTCTTCTGATAAAGAGCCAGCGCAGCCTCGTTTGACTCCCTGACCTCGAGAAAGAGCTTAGATGCTCCCTTTTCTCTCACCGCATCAGAAAGCTCCGATAAAAGCCTGCTGCCAATCCCCCGTCCGCGACAGGAGGCCTTTACAGCTATAGATGGAAGCTCGGCCTCGTCAGCCGCAAAATATCCTACCGCATATCCGGCAGGGCCATTCTCATCCTCTGCCTTAAGTACGATAGCAAATGGATTCTCGCTGGCTGCCACAAAATCCGCCACGCTCCAGGGCTCACTCATGGAGGCCAGAGAAATAGCCGCCAGAGCCCCAAAATCATTTTTTTCTGCAACTTTTACTGTCATAAATGCTATCATATATCCATAAACCATAAAAGTCATGGAGGTAATAAATGAAGTTCACAAAGATCCCTGCAGTCCTGTCAATAGCCGGCCTCGATCCGTCAGGCGGCGCCGGACTCATTGCAGATATAAAAACCCTTCTGGCAAACGGCGTCTATGGAATGGGAGCCGTGACAAACATCACAGCCCAGAATACCACAGGTGTAAAAGCCGTGGAGCCTGTCCCGGCCGGGCTTTTAAAGCAGCAGATCATGACCGCAGCGGATGATATACATCCTGCTGCTATAAAGGTCGGTATGGTCGGGACCAAGCCTCTGTTAAGGACCGTAGAAGAATGCATCCGCATTATCGGATCTCCTGTCGTGATAGATCCGGTCATGATCTCAAGCTCCGGCACTCCTCTCCTGTCTGATGAGGCCAGAGAAGCCCTTTTTCACCTGCTTCCTATGGCCCTGCTAATAACCCCCAACTACCCTGAAGCCATCTCTCTGGCAGGGGAGGAGGAGAGCCCTTCCTTGCTTGCCAGACTGATCGGAGATAAGTATCAGACAAATGTCCTTGTAAAGGGAGGGCATCTGTCAGTCCCATCCGACTATCTCTATCTGGTCAGCGAAAAAAGAACCGTATCATTCCCGGGGCTTCATATAGACAATCCGAATACCCACGGCACTGGCTGTACCTTGTCCTCGGCCATAGCAGCAAACCTGGCAAAGGGTAATTCACTTACGGCCTCTGTCCGTCTGGCCAAGGAATATATAAGCACTATAATAAGTGCAGGCCTCGACCTGGGTCAGGGCAGCGGCCCAATGGACCACGGCGCTGCCATAAGAGGCGACTTTACTGAGCGATACAGCTTATAAGTCCTCTGGCCTTTTTCCTTATTATGGCAGCTGTATCCTTCGGATTTGCCATGGCCTCCCGGAGTTTCATAAGAAGGGCCCTCCTGCCGGCTATCCCGAAAGCTCCGTCATCCTCTATCATATCGACAAAGTAAGGACTGTCAAAGATCCAGGCCGCACGTGGCCCGCTCGCAAGGATCCTTTCCGATTCTCCGATAAGGCTCCTCCTGTATGAAAGCTCGCGTAAGGCCGGATCAGCCGGATCGATCGAGATGATATGATACCTATCCATAAGCCTCTGATAGATAGCCATTTCATGATCCATAGGGCCCGGGGAGATCACCCATCTGACATCAAATCCTGCCTCAAGCAGATAGAAGGCCAGCGAATAAGGACAGCTGCATCCCAGATTATCAACTGCTACAGGCACTCCTTTTATCTCTTCTGCAAATCTCCGGTATTCTGCAAGCATTGAGGCGGAGGCCCTGTCCAGATCAGACAGAAAGCCCTCCACCGCCACAGCAAGCCTCTGATCAGGAAACATTTCCTTAAGTCTTGTCAGCTGATCGATAAGCGAGCGGTCATCCCAGAAGGGAAGGGCATATAGATAGGGGATCCCTGTCCTTTCTGAAAAGGCAGATACTCCCATGTCTCCGGCCATATATGTACAGATATTAAGCGAAGCATTTCCAAGGTCCATATATCCTTCAAAGGTCCTTATGCCCGAAAGCTGCCTTACCGGAATATCTGCCGCAGAAAATATGGCCAGCAGGTCGTTATTTACTGCTGTCGCTGTGACCTCACTGCCGATCAGATTCACTGCACGTACCGGGTCTTTTGCCGGAATAAATGAGTACATCTCACGTCTTAGCTTCTGGTCCGGGAAAGCCTCCTCCTTCTGCGAAATACAGTCCATATATCCGTGAGCAAGAATGATGTCGGGATATCTCTCCCTTATCGTATCAAATACATAGGTGAAATCACATGAAAGCATCCTGTGGGAGCAGACCGTGAAAAGAAATATCACCGAAGGCTTGTTTCCTCCGGCTATAAGCTCATCTATTACCTCCGAGCAGCCCTCTATAGTCACTGTCTCAAGGCTGTCAGTAAGAAGGTCTCTTTCATCTACAGCCACGCATGAAAACCTGTCTCCTGCATCCATCTCATAGGCGCTCATCACGACTCCGCGAAGGCAGTTGTCAGGGGCTACATAGATCTGATGGGATCCGGGCACCTGCATGGCTATATGTACTATGTTCCAGCTCTCGTGAACCGGCATTCCGAATTCAAGCATTATTTCCTCCGATAGAGATAGAAGGCAGAGCAGGCTCCCTCTGAGGAGACCATGCAGGCGCCAACAGGATGCTCAGGAGTGCAGACCTTTCCGAAAAGAGGACATTCCGTAGAGCTGCATTTCCCCTGAAGGACCTCTCCGCACCGGCAGGCCGGGTTGTCACGTCCCTCTATAACCGGCAGGGAAAATTTCTTCCTTGCGTCAAAGGCAGCATATTCCTCCCTTAAGGCGAGGCCCGATCCCTTTATCTCTCCTATACCGCGCCATACGGCGTCCACAGGCTCCATATATTTCTCAATAAGAGAAACTGCCTTAGGAGACCCTTCCGGACGCACGACCCTCGGATATGCATTTATAACAAACGGCTGACCCTTTATAAGGCCCTTTACACAGAGAGCTATCGCCACTACAAGCTCCTCAGGTGTAAAGCCTGCTATGACTCCGCTTATCTGGTATCTGTCGCGGAAGTCCTCACAGATCGACGTACCTGTAATAGCGTGGACATGCCCCGGATAAAGAAACGCGTCCGTAGAATCCTTCATTGCCAGATAGGCCTCTGGCATGGTCTTATTGGCAGTAAGAAGGGAAAAATTGGAAATGCCCTCCCTATCAGCCTCCTGCACAGCCAGACATTCGGACGGAGTAGTGGTCTCGAAGCCAACAGAAAGGAAAACGACCTGTTCATCAGGATGCTCTCTGGCATAGGAAACCGCATCGACCGGAGAATATACCACCTGTATACGGGCATCCTCTCTCCTGGCATCAGCCAAGGACTTTTCTGAGCCCGGCACCCTTACCAGATCGCCGAAGGTAGTAATGGTACAGCCCTTATCAAGAGCCAGAAGAACAGCCTCGTCTATATATCCTGCCGGAGTCACACAGACCGGGCAGCCCGGACCTGATATAAGCTCTATGTCAGGTGAGAGGATATTCCTGATCCCGTCTCTGGCTATCTCGTGGGTATGGGTTCCGCAGACCTCCATTATCCTGAGTCTTCTGCCCTTATATCCACTGAGGAATGAACGGGCCTCCTCAAGGGCGCTCATTTGAATGACTCCCAGACAGAGGCAGCCTCTTTAGAATCGGTTTCCGTGATCCTTGAAATGGCTGCTCCCGCATGGACCATCACATAGTCTCCCGGACGCAGGTCCATGAGCAGATCGTCCCTTACCCTTCTTTTTGCTCCGCCGGAATCCACTATGATCCCATCCTTATCTTTTCTTACAACCTTTGCTGAAAGTCCAACACACATTTTATAATACCTTTCCATACAAACACTGCCCGAGAGCTATTCCTCCGTCATTCGGCGGTATCTCATGGGCGCGCAGAACCTTAAATCCTTTTTCCTTTAATCCGTCCTCTGTGAGCGAGAGAAGAAGCCTGTTCTGAAAGCAGCCTCCTGAAAGAGCTGCGACAGAGCATCCGCTTTCCTCTCTTATACGCTCTGCCATAGCTGTCGTAAATTCGGCTAAGACTTTATGGAAAAGAAAGGCAAGCTCTCCCTTATCTCTCCCGGAAAGTCTCTCCTCTGTTATCCGGTAAAAGAGCTGATCGGTCGGCATTATACCTGGCCTTTCAGTAAATTCCATTGACGGAAAACCTCCTTCCGGGTTTTCCTTCAGATATCTCTCTGCCGCGAACTCAAGGGCCATAGAGGCCTCTCCCTCGAAGGTCGAGCTTTCCCTTATACCAAGGATAGCACTTACCGCATCGAAGAGTCTGCCGCAGCTTGTGGAGGATACAGAATTTATCCTCCGCTCGTGCATGGCCATAAGCGGCCTCAGATACTTCTCCTGACAGAAGCCGGTTTTTTTTATTATATCACAGATCTCTCCTTCTTCATATCTGTCAAACAGCATTGAAAGAGCTATACGAAATCCCTCCCGGCTTGCCATGTCTCCTCCTGACTGGATAAACGGCGCTATATGGGCCTTTCTCCGGTAGTCCCTGCTATCGCAGAGAAATATCTCTCCACCCCAGATGGTCTGATCATCTCCGTATCCTGTGCCATCAAAGGAGATCCCGATAGTCTGGTCATAATAATGGTTTTCTGCCATTACAGAAAGCACATGGGCATAATGATGCTGGATATAATAAAGCCTTGTGCCCTGATGGGCGGCTTGATATCTCTCGGCCGCTGCCCTGCTCATATAGCCCGGATGCTTGTCTGCGACTATGATCTCAGGTCTTGCATCAAGCATGGCAATAAATCTATCCACTGTCTCATCAAGTGCCTTAGTGCTCCTTACATCCGAAAGATCCCCTATATAGGATGAGGGATACATAAAGGATCCTCTTCCTATACAAAAAGCATTCTTAAGCTCTCCTCCGAACGCCAGCACATCCGGACCCGTCCGGGTCCTCTCAATAACGACAGGCAGAGGAGCATAGCCTCTCGACCGCCTTATCATATACGGCTCTCCCCTGTATATATCGACTACCGAATCATCTGCTCTCGTAAGTATGGGCCTGTCGTTTGAAAGTATACCGTCACAGACCCCGCCAAGGGTTTCCATGACATCGGCCTCTTCCCTGCATATGACTCCGCCCCTCCTGTTGGCGCTTGTCGCGACAAGGACATCCGGCATGGCCTTGTCAAGTCCGTCAGGACAGGAAAACAAAAGCAGCTGGACCGGCGCATATGCAAGCATTATCCCAAGCGAGGGATTATCAGGAGCTATTATATCAGGCAGGTCTGAAGACTTTTTTCTTAAAAGCACTATAGGCTTCCTGTGCCCTGTAAGAAGCCTTATGGCCGTCCTGTGATATGCCTCTCTTTCGGATGGATCCGCTATGAAGCTTCCTTCCAGATCACAGATCTCTCCTGCTCTTTCAAGAGATGATACCATAAGGGCGAACGGCTTAGCCGGCCGGTCCTTTAGCTCTCTTAATCTCCCGACTGCCTTACTGTCACATGCATTACAGTATAGATGAAAGCCCCCTATTCCCTTTACTGCGACTATACCTCCATCGATTATAGTCTGTCTGGCCCTTGTTATGGCATCTGTCCTCCGGGCTGTCTCAGCGAATCCGCCGCCGTCATCCTTTTCAAGGAAATAAAGAAGGGGACCGCAGTCATTACAGCAGACCGGCTGGGCATCGTATCTCCTGTCGGATGGATCCCTGTATTCCTTCTCACATGAGGGACACATAGGGAAATCCTTCATGGAAGTACGTTTCCTGTCATATGGAAGTGAATCTATTATAGTTAGCCTCGGCCCGCACTGGGTACAGTTAATGAAGGGGTGCAGATATCTGCGCGAGCCCTTTTGATAAAGCTCCAAAGCACACTGGTCACAGATAGCTATATCAGGAGGGATAAAAAGCGGAGCATCCTCAATGTCCCCTTCCGGGCTTTCTGCTATAAAAAAGTCCTTACCCTCCTCACCTGCAACGGGTATATCTCCTTTTATCCTCTTCTCGTATTCATCCTCAGTGACAGGAGACAGGCTTATCTCTACAATATCAGCCCTATAAGGCGCCTTCTCCCTTATCCTGTCCAAAAGTCCGTCTCCTGCTATATCTCCTGCCAGAAGTATCTCTACGCAAGAGCCGGTATTTTTCACGCTTCCTTTTATTCCTTTTTTTGAAAAAAGCCTGCTTACAAAGGGGCGGAAGCCCACCCCCTGCACTATTCCATATATATTTATAAGATAATACTGCAAAATCCTTCACCGTCCTGACAGAGCGAAATGTCTCCTGTTTATCCACTCTCCGCTGTATCCGGGCACAAGCTCCCTAAGGGTCGGGTCAGCGGCTATCAGATCAGGGTCATATTCAGATAGCAGACGTATCAGATCATCCTCTGAGCCAAGCCTTACATCATCCTGCCTTTTAAGCTCTTTTTTCATAGTGAAAAAATCCGCGACCATGACCCTGGCCTTACTGTTTTCTTTCTCAATAAGCTCGCGGAGAGCATTTGAATAGAGCTGCTCTCCTATTATAAGGATCCTTTTCTTATCCGCTGCAAGAGAAAGCTTCTGCTGTATCTCCTCAGATACCATAAGCTCCGACGCAGCCACCCTGCCTCCTGCTGCCTCAAGGCCTGCCACGGAGAATGCTGCCGGCTTCGGATTCCTTTCCCTGATAGATGCGATCTCGCTGTCCGTATAGTCAAGTGCGCTAAGACCGGGGAGCAGACCATCCTCGCCTATGTGATCTGCAAGGATCCTGCTGTAGGCCTTTTCCATTCCCTTGTCATAATAGTCACAGCCGTTTGTATCTACTGATATGGTCCTTATCCCGCAGGCCCTTTCGACCTGAATGGAAAGTCCGTTAAGGTCTGTTCCTATGACAGATGGAACCGGTGTCCCGACAAGAGCTATATATGCCGGATCAAGCAGGCCTGCTGCCTTCTTTATCTTTCTGATAAGCTCCTCGTCTCTGCCGAAGACCGCATCCATGTCCCTGAGTCCGGCGGAAAAGATCATAGAAGGATTCTGCTCCCAGTCCCTTATGTCAAAACCGCATATGTTTCCTGTGCAGCCTCCGGCATCAAGGACCACTACCATCATCCCCTCGATCTGCCTTAAAACCTCCACGGCACCTGACTGGTCAGGCGCAAATGGTGTAAGGGCCCTGCGGTAGCCGCGAAGCCCCTCTCCCTGGATGGCCTCTTCTGATCGCGGAGTCACGGATGTAACCCTTGTGGTCTTTTTCACCGGGACATCTCCTGATATCTGCCTTATAAGCCTTTCAAGTCCAGAGTAGCCGAAGGGCTCAGCCTCGCTTGAGCTGTCAATGCATCTTACATCACTGTCCCTGTAATACCATGAGGCATCCCTGCCAAGGCAGAGACCTGCATCCTTATCCGGTTCAAAGTCAACCATGGACGGATGCTGGTTGAAATAGAATTTCACATCAGGATCCATTTCCGCTATACGGGCAATGTAGTAAGCATCGTTTGCAGACAGGGCTGTAAAGACCTCTGCTACCTTATATCCGCATTCCATCAGGGAGAGTGCAAGCTCAGCCGGATTTCCGTTTATGCATTCCCCTATCGAGACCGCCTCTTTTATAGGTTCAATATCTTTAACTACCCTGTCCCTGTATGTCGTAAGGATATGGTCATCTGCTCCCAGATAGGAAAGCAGGGCTCTGTACTGGGATGTGATCCTCTCAATGCCGTAAAATCTCTGCAATTCGACATAGCCTGTGCCGAAGCGCCTGTTCATCTCCTCCGCCTCTCCTACTGCATCAGGATAGACCTGTATATTAAGGGATGCCTCAGACATCTTCATGAATTCATCAAAATCCGCACAGTCACTAAGCTCACGGCAGCGGCATAGCCCTGCTGATGAGAGTATATCCCTAAGCTCTGCCAGTGAAGCAGGCAGCAGGCCTCCATATGAGCCCAGAATATTTACCGCCAGAGGATCCTTATCTCTTTTCTCCAGCAGGGAAAAAATACTCTCTCCCACCTGGACCATAGGAGGCTTCACTCCTTCACGGGTCAGCGCATACATATAGGCCGGTCTTACTGCCACACCACATTCTCTCTCACAGATACCGGCTATCCTGTCCATATCGGTCCCCATCAGGGCATCGACACAGGTGGTGACAAGCATGACAACCCGCGGGAGGGGAAGGGACATTCTGCTCCTGTCGCTTAATATACGCTTCAGGGCCTTTGGAATCCTCTTTAAGTATCTGCCACTTACAATGTCTGCCTCATCCATGGTCAGATAGTAGAATCTGTCCTGATAGCCATCCATAGACGAGATCTCTGATGTATTCCTGCCACAGCAGCCCGGCGATATGATAAGCTCTACGGACTCAGGCACAGAAAGGGCCGCGCGCTTCACCCCGAAGCCCTCGGCCCCCGGAGAATTGTATGCAAGAGTGGCCGGTGACGAGTAAACAAGTCCGTTCCCGGTCCTAAACTCCTCCGGGACCCAGTCCCTCCTGTCCCTTTTTATCTCTGAAAAAAGCTCCCCCGCTCTGTACATAAGTGCTGACATCTGATTTCCTTTCAAGCTCCTATTTCAAAAGCCTCTCTGCAAGCTCTATGAAATCACGGCTGATCTCAAGTGTCGGATCCATCTCTATTACTGTCTTTCCTTCCTCCTCGGCGCGGTTTATATCATCGGAGCGCGGTATCCTTCCTACAACAGACAGATCCCTTTCCCTTGCAAAGGCAGCTACCTTTTCATCCTCATCAGGGACATTTCTCTTATTCAACAGAATGCCTCTGACACTGGCGTAGCTCCTGTCCTGGAAATTCTTAACGGCCCGGTTTATGTTGTCGGCTGCATAAAGAGCCATCTTCTCTCCGGACGTGACTATCATGACCTCGTCCGCATAGCCCTCGCGTATGGGTGCCGCAAAACCTCCGCAGACCACATCTCCCAACACATCGAAAAGGATAACGTCAGGTTTTATCTGATCAACAAGTTCAAGGCTTTTAAGTATATTGAACGTAGCTATGATCCCTCTTCCGGCGCATCCCACACCCGGAGTAGGGCCGCCTGTCTCTATGCAGACGACTCCACCGTATCCTACCGCAGACACGTCCTCTATCGAGTCTATATCCTTATCGTCCCTCAAAAGATCCATTACCGGGACCAGTGGTCTGCCTCCGAGCAGGTTCATTGTCGAATCAGCCTTCGGATCACAGCCTATCTGTATTACCTTTTTTCCTAAAAAGGAAAAGGCAGCCGCGAGATTGCCAGTCATTGTAGACTTCCCGATGCCGCCTTTTCCGTATATTGCAAGCTTGTACATAAATCCTTTGCCTTATGAGGGCTTATCAGCCCTCATAGTTTATTGAATTACCAGATGCATAGGCAGATGATCCTGCCGAAAAGCTCTTTACTGCCTTTATAAGATCATCTATCGAAGAAGCATATATAGTCTTCGTGCCATACATATCCCATGGAGTGACTTCTCCGGTCTGATCGCTGTCCGGATCCTTCTCCACATAATCGTCGTCAGAGGTCTTCTTAGAAGCATCTGTCTGATCAGTCTTCTGATCCTTCTGCTTCTCCTTAAGAGCTTCCTCCTTCTTCTCCTTTGCCTCCTTCCTGGCTGCCTTCTTCTCAGCGGCCTTCCTGGCCTCCTTCTTGGCTGCCTGTCTCTCCTTCAGAGCCTTTGCGCTTGCGGCTCCCTGATCACGGACAGTCGCAAAGAAGCTTACTGCCCCATTATCATTGATCTGCATGCCTATGCCCTTGAGATTGGATGAGCCAACTGCTGACTCAAGCTGCTTCTTCAGATCCGGAAGCTGCTTCTCGGAATTGGCAATGATGCTTTCGTACTTCTTTGCGACGTTCTCATCATTTGCCATCTCCTCGATCTTGTCCTCATTTATAAGGACTGTGGTCTTAGTCTTTGAAGCGAAGCTTGCAGCATTGGCTTCAGCTGACTTCTTCTGATCCTCCGATACCAGGATGAACTGCATATTGCCGAACTTCTTCTGAAGCTTCTCATAATACTCAGCAGCTTTCTTTGAAAGAGTCGGCTTGCCGATTGTCCTTCCCTTTGTATAGAGCTCCTGATCATCGGCATCCTTTGCAGCTGTCACCTTCTTGTCAGTGACTGCCGGATCAGTGTCCTTTGCAGTCTGGGCTGCATTGCTTCCGTTATTCACCTGATCCTTGGAGTTGTCCGTCTCGTCTGTCTTTTTCTTCCCTGTGGTCTTAGGCCTGTAGGAATATGTATTGATATTCCCATAGCCTCCGATATTTCCGATAGCCATTAAGAAACCTCCTTGTAAAAAACCAGCGCCTCCATGCGCTCTACTATGTCTATTTCTTATATCGGTAATGCCTGTCCAGAACTTTATACCGCATCTGGTCAGTTTAATCGAATCTTCATTTGACTATTGTCGCATTTGTATTTACTATTGAGATAATTCAACGTTGGAGGCTTATTATGACAAAAGCAATGACTGACGGGCCCATTCTGCCTCAGATCCTGAAATTTTCCATCCCTCTTCTTCTGGGTAATATAGTCCAGCAGACCTACAATATGATGGATGCAGTGATAGTAGGGCGTTCTCTGGGTGCCAACGCTCTCGGAGCCGTTGGCGCTACAAGCAGCGTACAGTTCCTGGTCCTCGGCCTCTGCATAGGCATGTGCGTAGGCTTTGCTGTCCCTGTGGCCCAGAGGTTCGGAGCAGGAGATCACGCTGACATGCGCAGATTCATCTACAACAGCTACATCCTTACCGGGATCTCCATGCTTATCATAACGACAGTCACTGCGCTTTTATGCAGTCCCATCCTTCATGTGCTCCGCACACCTGACCAGATCTTTCATGAGACCTATCTCTACCTTCTGATCATATTCTTAGGGATACCGGCAACTCTCTCCTACAACCTTCTGTCGTCTATCCTCAGGGCTGTAGGAGACTCGACAACACCCTTTATCTTTCTTGTGATAAGCGCCTGCTTAAACATCTTCCTGGACCTCTTCTGCATACTCATCCTGCATCTTGGAGTTCCGGGAGCCGCGCTTGCGACTATCACCTCCCAGGCCGTATCGGCAGTGCTCTGCTTCCTTTATATGAGAAAAAAATATCCCATCCTTAGCATAAGGCCAGAGGAGAGATATTTCGATAAAAAAAAGGCCGGAAAGCTTCTGTATATGGCTCTGCCCATGGGACTGCAGTTCTCGATCACAGCTATCGGATCCATGGTCATGCAGTCCGCAAACAATTCCTTAGGCTCGCTTTATACATCAGCCTTCTCAGCATCACTTCGTATCAAGCAGATGGCTATGTGTCCATTTGACGCTATAGCCTCTGCCGTTTCGACCTTCGTAGGGCAGAACTACGGAGCCAGAAAGCGTGAGCGGATAAAGCGAGGTATACTCGAGGGCGCTTCTGCCGGAGTTGTCTACGGTATAGCCATAGGGCTTGTCCTGATCTTCTTCGGAAGGGATCTCTCTACCCTTTTCCTTTCGGACAAGGGAGGAGTGACCGCAAGAATCCTTGATGCTTCTGCCCTCTTCCTAAAGTGCTCCGGCTTCTTCTACTGGTCACTCGGCATACTAAACGTCGTGCGTCTGGCTGTCCAGGCTCTCGGCTATTCGAATCTGGCCATATTCTCCGGAGTCATAGAAATGGCTGCCCGCTCAGTAATGGCTCTCTGCTTGGCTCCCGCCTACGGCTTTATAGTCATATGCTTTACAGATCAGGCAGCATGGATCACAGCGACCATATATTCAAGCCTGATCTGTGCATATGTGGTAAGAAAGAAACTCTCCTTTACCTCCTGACGTAAGCGTAAAGCTCCTCTGTAGCTGCACCGCCAGTAAGAGAGTCAAGGGTATTTGCAGATGGAGAATCCTCTGTGAAAAGGTCATCCGCATCTGCCTTCTTCTCCTCGTGAACTGTCGGAGCCTTCTTGTCAATCATTATGGTATCGCCCTTTTCGGCCTTGCCCTCAAGGATTATCCTTGCAGCAAGAGTCTCGACATGCTTCTGCAAAAACCTCCTCAAAGGTCTTGCTCCGTATACCGGATCGAAGCCATGATCTATGATATACTTAGTCGCCTCAGGAGTCAGCTCTACCTTGAGCTCCCTTTCTGAGAGACGGCTGTTTAATCTCCTCATTAGAAGTCCTACTATATGGCTTATATTGTCCTTGGTCAGAGGATGGAACATTATGATCTCATCAAGCCTGTTCAGGAACTCCGGTCTGAAGGCCTTCCTGAGCTCACCCTCTACAGCTGCTCTCGCTCTCTCAGATATAGTTCCGTCAGCCTCTATCCCTCCCAGAAGCTCCTGGGAACCGAGATTTGAGGTAAGTATTATTATAGTGTTCTTGAAGTCAACTGTCCTGCCCTGAGAATCCGTTATACGTCCATCATCAAGCACCTGGAGCAGGATATTGAAGACATCCGGATGAGCCTTTTCCACCTCATCAAAGAGCACTACAGAATACGGCTTCCTGCGGACTGCCTCTGTCAGCTGACCGCCCTCATCATAGCCCACATATCCTGGAGGAGCTCCGATGAGACGTGAGACTGAATACTTCTCCATATACTCGGTCATATCGATACGGACTATATTGTTCTCATTATCAAAAAGCGACTCGGCAAGCGTCTTTGCAAGCTCTGTCTTTCCTACTCCTGTAGGTCCCAGGAAGAGGAATGAGCCTATAGGTCTGTTAGGATCCTTTATACCTGCACGCGAACGAAGGATAGCATCGGTAACCTTCTCGACTGCCTCATCCTGTCCGACTACTCTCTTATGGAGCTCGTCTCCCAGGTGCAGTATCTTGTTCCTCTGCGATTCATTAAGTCTTGTCACAGGGATTCCTGTCCAGCGGCTTACGATAGCTGCTATCTCATCCTCATCGACTGCCTCGTGGACCAGCTTTAAGTCATCGCTCTTTACCTTGCTCTCCTCCTGATTCAGCTCCTTTGTAAGCTCAGGTAGCTTTCCGTTCTGCAGCTCGGCCATCTTATTGTAATCGCCCTCACGCTCTGCGCGTTCGATCTGCTTATGGATGTCAGCTATCTGCTCACGCAGCTTAGCCGGACGGTCAACTGCATTCTTTTCATTTTCCCATTCGGCATTCAGGCTGGTAAGCTTCTCATTATTCTCAGCAAGCTCCTTCTTTACCTCATCAAGACGGGCCCTGCTCATCTCATCCGTCTCCTTTTCAAGAGACATCTCATCAAGACGCAGCTGTATATTCTTATGCTCTAACTCATCTATCTCCTCAGGCTTGGACTCCTTCTCTGTCTTGATCTGGGCGCAGGCCTCATCTATTAAGTCTATGGCCTTGTCCGGAAGGAATCTGTCTGTTATATATCTGTTCGAAAGCTCCGCTGCCGCTATAAGGGCATTGTCTGTGATCCTCACTCCGTGATAGGTCTGGTAATTCTCACGGAGTCCACGAAGGATAGTGATGGTCTCATCGACTGTCGGCTCATCCACCATCACCCTCTGGAAACGTCTCTCAAGGGCTGCGTCCTTTTCTATATATTCCCTGTATTCATTGAGAGTGGTTGCCCCTATGCAGTGCAGTTCTCCTCTCGCAAGCATTGGCTTTAAGAGATTGCCGGCATCCATTGCGCCCTCGCTCTTTCCGGCGCCTACGATCAGATGCAGCTCATCTATGAAAAGTATGATATGGCCCTCGGACTTCTTCACCTCATTAAGTACAGCCTTAAGCCTCTCCTCGAACTCTCCTCTGTACTTGGCTCCGGCAATGAGGGAACCCATATCAAGCGAAAAAATCTTCTTGTCCTTCAGATTGTCAGGCACATCGCCCTTTACTATCCTCTGGGCAAGTCCCTCTACCACTGCGGTCTTTCCTACTCCCGGCTCGCCTATAAGGACCGGGTTGTTCTTGGTCTTACGGCTCAGGATACGGACCACATTACGGATCTCGTCATCACGTCCTATTATAGGATCAAGCTTCTGATCCCTGGCCTTGGCGACCAGATCCTCTCCGTACTTCTCCAGAGAGTCATAGGTATCCTCAGGATTATCACTTGTGACCTTCTGATTGCCTCTTACAGTTGATAATGCCTGAAGGAATCTGTCTCTTGTGATACCGAACTCCCTGAACTTTTCCTTTATCTTATCATCCGGATGATCGATAAGTGACAGGAAGATATGCTCTACAGAGACATAATCGTCTCCCATCTTCTTAGCCTCATCCTCGGCATGTAAAAGCGTATCATTTAAATATCTGTCGACATACTGCTGACCTGCTCCCGATACCTTCGGCAGGTTCTGCACCATCATCGTCGCGTCATTCGTGAAATAACCTACATCTATGTCCATCTTCTCGAAGAGCTTAGGGATAAGCCCTTCCTCCTGACGCATAAGAGCCAGAAGCAGATGCTCCTCTGTGATCTGCTGGTTCCCATAGTCGCTTGAGAGCTTCTCGGCATCCTGAACTGCCTCCATGCTCTTCTGCGTGAACTTGCTTATATTCATAGGGTTTCCTCCTTCCCGTTATCATAAAAGGCGCGCCGGAATACCAGGCGCACCTTTTTGTTTCGACATATATGTTATATCACGGATTGTTAGCACTGTCAATAGGTGAGTGCTAATTTTTCAAACATATCCATAAAGACCCCTGACATGGACCTCACCTGAGTCAACCGCGGTAACTGTCCCGTCATCCCTTCTTATCAGAAGCTTCCCTTCCGGATCCATCTCAAGGGCTATCCCGCAGAAATCCTTTATCTGATGGATCACCCTGACACGTTTGTTTTTATTTATAAGCCTACTGTTATAGACAGGCAGGATATCTCCCAGCTGGCCTCCGTCCCTTACAAAGGCCTGATAGTGGGAAAGGAAATGTCTCCATATAGCCTCTACGACTGCCTTTCTAGAGGCGCGCGCCCCGCCAAGCTCCAGATCCAGCGAGGTAGCCATGTCCCTGATCTCCGGAGCGAAATCCTCCTTCCTGTGATGGACATTCACACCTATCCCCACGACTACGTTCTCTGCGACACCTTTATCTGCCTCAAGCTCTGTCAGTATGCCGCAGATCTTTTTCCCTCCGATCAGGACGTCATTGGGCCACTTGATCTGGGTGGCAAGGTCATACAGCTCCTCTACGGCCTCGGCAACAGAAACGCCTGCCAGGATAGTAAGCCTGGGCAGATGGTCCATAGCTATTCCCTCAGGATAGATGAGCATTGATGTCGCTACCGACACTCCCTCCGGAGATATCCATGAATGTCCGCTCCTTCCGCGTCCGGCCGTCTGCTCTCCTGCCGAGACCACAGTGAAATTCTTAGCTCCTGCATGGGCAAGCCTTTTTGCCTCCAGATTTGTCGAATCAATGGTATCATAATATTTATAAACAGCTTCCATAATCCTGATCCCTTTTAAGGTCTCTTATAAAACCAAGCACCTCTGCTGCGTTTTTCTGCAGCTCTCCTAGAGTAAGCGTCCTTTCTATATTGTCATCATGGATAAAGGAGGCCACGTCTACGCCAAGTCCTCCCGGCATAAGGACATTGACCCCGGCTCTTACCCTGTAGGCATTGTCACGTACTCCGGGGAACTCAGGGCTTTCTGCCATCTGCATCCACCAGTCTGTGATCACAAGCCCCTTAAAGCCCCATTCGCGTCTAAGAAGCGTTGTCACAAGATCGTAATTATAATGCGACCAGATCCCGTTCACCTTATTATAGCTTGTCATTATGCACTTAGGATGGGCATCCCTTATCACCATATAAAAGGCCTTAAGATAGATCTCACGCAGGGTTCTTTCATCTACGCAGCTGTCATTTCTGTTCCTGTTTGTCTCCTGATCATTGCAGGCGAAATGCTTGATGCAGGCTGCTGCCCCGTGACGCTCGAGCCCTCTCACTGCTGCCGATGCTATCCTACCGGTCAGATACGGATCCTCTGAATAATATTCGAAGTTCCTGCCGCAGAGAGGATTCCTCTGTATATTCATACCGGGGCCCAGGAAGATATCGACACCGTAGTGCTTCATCTCATCGGCCTCTCTTTCATACATCTGCTCTACAAGAAGCGGATTGTAGCTTGCTGCAAGCGCCGTTCCTATAGGAAGCAGGGCGCAGTAATAGTTGATCCTGAGTCCCGACGGGCCGTCAGATGTATTCACGACCGGTATTCCCCTGCTTCTGAGCCTTTCCGTGATACCTCCGAACACTCCGGTATTTCCCTTTACAGAAAGAGAGGAGTCCATAGGCCCCTCGCCTCTCGACAGGTCAGAAAGCTCCTCTGGGCTTAACTGTGCGACAAAATCGCATAGCCTCTTCTCTCCCTTTATAACAGAAGAGAAATCGATCCTCTGATCCGAAGCAGTCCCTATCTCATCCGGCATATTGTCTATGATCCTTTGCTTAAGCTGATCGGAGCTTTCAGTGATCGTTTCACATTTTTTAACTATCTGCCTTCTGTCTATACAGATACTTCCCTGACGTGAATAGAGATCTATCGGAGAGTTCCCAAGGAAAAATCCATAATCGCCTTTCTCGCGGATATAGCTGCATGAATCCGGATCAAATACATCAAGCTGGTCCTTTTCTATGAAAAGCTCCACATATTCGCTCTCACCCGGAGCAAGCTCATCCGACTTGACAAAGGCTGCAAGCTCGGGGCTTCGGTTGGGCTTCTTCAGATAGACCTGGGCCAGGCCCTTACCTGAGCGCCTTCCTGTATTCCTTATCTCTGCTCCCATCACAAAGCCTCCATGCGCCTCAGAAAGACCCCTGCCTGTGATCTCAAAGGTGGTATAGGAAAGTCCGTATCCAAACGGATAGAGAATCCTCTCCGGCGTCCTGTAAAGCCCGCGATAACCTACATCAAGGCCTTCCTTATACTCATTCCTGTCCGGATCTCCGAAATATGCAGATGAAGGATAGTCCTCATAACGCCTGGCTATGGTCTGTGTCAGATGTCCTGACGGAGAGATACGGCCAGTCACCACATCAGCCACCGCATGTCCCATCTCCTGCCCCAGCTGCCAGATTATCATAGCTCCCTTTATATGGCTGTAGTCAGAAAGCCATGAGAGATCTATGATATTTCCTATGTTTAACAGAACGATCACCTGTTCAAAGTTTTTATCTATCTGGCTAAGAAGCTCTCTCTCATCCTGACTCAGATAGTATTCGCCCTCCTTTAAGGACAGGTCTCCGTCCTCGCCTGCTGCTCTTCCTATGACGACTATGGCCTTGTCATTTTCTGCTGCAGCCCGCCTTATCTGCTCTTCATCAAGCGGCATCTCAGGGTAGGAATAAGCCCATCTGCCCCATTCACCGGCGCTTACCGGATTAGCCCCACACCATTCACGGTAGCTGCGGGAAAGCTCCTTATCAAGTCTAAGGCCTGCTGCCTCCAGTCCGTCCAGGACAGATACCTTATGAAGCGCCTTTACATCACCGCCACTGCCGTAGCCCACATAAAAGGTGTCCACCTGGCATCTCCCGAACAGGGCCAGTCTCTCATCTCCGACCGGAAGCACATCGTCATCATTTCTTAGCAGGACTATGCCCTCTGCTCCTGCCCTTCTTATGGCATCCGCCATTCCCGGTGTGTTGTACCTATCCCCCACTACCTCCGCAGAAATCCCCTGCGCAAGCTCCAAAACCTTTTCCTCGCTCATTATCCTTTTATCTCCTAAATGCTTATACTGGTACCGACCTGTGCTCGACCGATGTCGAGAAAACTATCAGGGTCTTTGTGTGTCCGTACTTCTGAAGTACATTGATCAGATGATCGAGCTCCTCTGTCCTTTTGAAGACTACCTCTATGATCATAGAGTAATCGCCCGTCACGCAGTTGCACTCTATCACGTTTGGTATCCGCTCAATGAAGTCATAGAAATCGCTCTTGTCCTTTGGCGCCACCTCAAGATTTACGAATGCCTTTATATTATAGCCGAAGCATGATGTATCCACCTGGGCATGGAAGCCTGTTATAACACCATTCTCCCGTAGTCTTTTGATCCGGGCCGAAACCGTAGGTGATGTCAGATAGAGCTCCTTTGCTATATCCTTTACAGACATCCTGGCATTCTCCATAAGAAGTGAAATGATCCTCTTATCTGTCTCGTCAGGCACATAGCTGTTCTCTGCCATTTTTCCTCCTGCAAAACATTTTAAAGTTTAGGGCCATATATTTTTATTTTATTTTGCTATATCGGGTAATTTTTGTCAATACTTTGTTTTTTATTTTATGTCTTTTAATCACAGTGGAATTGTACTAGAATACAGCTCAGAGAAACAAAGTGATTGATGCAAAGGCGCATCGGCTTACGGAAAACGCAGGCCGTGCGCTTTTTTTGGTATCATTATTTCAGGAAGAAGGTTAAACATGGTAAACACAAGACTCGAAGCAGATTCAATCGGGCGCATGATGATCCCGGCAGATGCATACTATGGAGTACAGGCTCTCCGCGCAAAGGTCAATTTCAGGATCACAGGCCAGCAGATGAACAAGGAGTTCCTTCGTAATCTTGCTATAATAAAAAAGGCTGCTGCCATTGCCAACTCTCATACCGGCGACCTTACTTCCGAAAAGGCCAGGGCCATAATGAGTGCCTGCGACCAGATCATCGCCGGAGATCTGATGGAGGCCTTCATCGTAGATCCCGTCCAGGGCGGTGCCGGCACCTCAGCAAACATGAACATGAACGAGGTCATTGCCCACAGGGCCACTGAGATCCTCGGAGGCGGCCGTGATAAATATTTCGTTCATCCCAACGACGATGTAAACATGGGGCAGTCTACAAACGACACTATTCCTACTGCCGGAAAGATGACTGTACTAACCCTTTCCCGTCCTATGCTAGATCAGCTCGGACACCTGTATCGTGCTCTTATGGCAAAGGCTTTTGAATTCTCAGATGTGATAAAAATGGGGCGTACCCAGCTTCAGGATGCTGTCCCTATGACTTTAGGAGACACCTTCCATGCCTATGCTACTATGGTGAAGCGTGCTGCTTCAAGGATCGAGAAGTCTCTTGATGAAATGAAATCCGTAAACATGGGCGGAACTGCCATTGGAAGCTGCATAAACGCATCCGGCTATTATGTGAACAATATAGTACCTATCCTGTCGAAGGTCTCCGGTCTTTCTCTAAGACAATCCGATGATCTCTTTGATGCAACAGAGGATCTTGACGGCTTCGTGGCTGTCTCAGGAGCCATAAAGGCCGGCATGATGTCGATTTCAAAGATGTGCAACGATCTGCGCCTCCTATCAAGCGGCCCGAGATGCGGCCTTCATGAGATCAATCTTCCCGCTAGACAGAACGGCTCATCTATAATGCCTGGCAAAGTAAACCCTGTCATTCCTGAGGTCGTGACTCAGGTCGCCTTCCTCGTGGCTGGTCATGACGCTACCATAATGATGGCTGCGGAAGCCGGACAGATGGAGCTCAACGCCTTTGAACCTGTGACCTTCTACCAGCTCTTCGAGTCGATCACCTCAGTAACCGGCGCTATAAAGACTCTTGTCGACAACTGCATCCTTGATCTGACCGCCAACAAGGACCACTGCCTCTCACTGGCCGAGGGCTCTACAGGTATCGCTACTGCATTAAGCCCTAAGATAGGCTATCAGAGGGCTGCCGCTATAGCAAAGGCCGCCCTCCACAACGGGACATCAGTCCGCGAGGAGGCCACAAAGACAGGCTGCTTCACAGAAAATGAGCTTGACAGCCTGCTCGATCTGTCGAAGGCGGTAGGGGAGGTGCGAGGCCTGAGGTCTGAGGTGCGAGGTCTGAGGTGTGAGGTCCGAGGTCTGAGGTCTGAGGTGTGAGGTGTGAGGTCTGAGGTGTGAGGTCCGAGGTCTGAGGTGTGAGGTGTGAGGTTCGAGGTCTGAGGTGTTAAATCCGAGGTCCTAAATATCACATTCCTCGCACCTCTAACCTCTCACCTCTAACCTACCTCCCCTCGCACCTCTAACCTCTCACCTCTAACCTTCCTCCCCTCGCACCTCTAACCTCTCACCTCTAACCTTCCTCCCCTCGCACCTCTAACCTCTCACCTCTAACCTTCCTCCCCTCGCACCTCTAACCTCTAACCTTCCTCCCCTCGCACCTCTAACCTCTCACCTCTAACCTTCCTCCCCTCGCACCTCTAACCTCTCACCTCTAACCTACCTCTCCGCCAACTCCTGCACTAATCTCTCGGTCTTCTTCCATCCGAGGCATGGATCTGTGATCGACTTTCCATAGACTCCTTCGCCGATCTTCTGGGCGCCATCCTCTATATATGACTCTATCATAAGGCCCTTTACCACTCTGCCGATCTCGGCTGAAAGCCTTCTGCTGTTCATCACATCCTTTGCTATGCGGATCTGCTCCAGATATTTCTTACCTGAATTGGAATGATTGCAGTCGACGATGATAGACGGATTCTTCAGCTCAGGATGCTTCTCATAGAGTTCGCATACATCCTTCAGATCCTCGTAGTGATAATTGGCGTGATTCCTTCCGAATTTGTCCACATATCCTCTCATTATGGCATGAGTATACTGATTGCCTGTCGTATGGACCTCCCAGCCTCTGTAGATAAAGGTATGAGGGTTCTGAGCCGCGATTATGGAATTCATCATAACGGAAATATCGCCGCCGGTAGGATTCTTCATTCCTGCAGGTATACCTATCCCGCTCGCCGTCAGACGATGCTCCTGATTCTCGACAGATCTGGCACCGATCGCCACATAGGAAAGCAGGTCAGAAAGATATCTGTGATTCCCCGGATAAAGCATCTCCTCTGCGCAGGTGAAGCCTGTCTCCTCGACGATCCTCATATGCATACGACGGATGGCTATTATTCCTCCGAGCAGATCGGCTCCCTTCTCCGGGTCTGGCTGGGTAAACATCCCCTTGTAGCCAAGGCCTGTGGTACGCGGCTTGTTGGTATAGACGCGCGGTATTATAAAGATCTTATCCTTTACCTTCTCCTGAAGACCGGCAAGCCTTGTCATATAGTCAAGCACCGAGTCCTCATTGTCCGCAGAGCACGGACCGATGATAAGGAGTATCCGCTCCTTATCCTTACCTGTGAAGATATCAAAGATCTCCTGGTCCCTCTTTTCCTTAAGGGTCCTTGTCTCCTCCTTCAGAGGATACTGTTCCTTGATCTCCTGCGGCGTCGGAAGCTTCCTTACGAATTCCATCTGCATTTCCATTATGTAGTCTCCTTTGCTTTTTCAAACTTCCTAAAGTATATGACTTGATGCAGAATAAATCAAGGCTTAGAGATTCACAAGCTCCACAAGAAACATTTCATACAGATCATCCTCTCCCTGCAACAGCGGCGAATTCTCCCCGCCTCCGTTCGTGCTGCGCCTCATAGCCGCATAGCTTTCCTCTCCGGCATTCACCAGATCGATCGCGGAAATGCTGTAGCCCTCCCGATTCAAGATCCTGCAGAAGGCGGACAGGCCGCCATCCTTTCCCCTTGTGGCAAGCAGCTCCTGTCTGAAGGCCTCGTCCGACTCCGCCCTTTTCTTCGCTTCCTCTAATGTCTCGTATACAGTCATAAAAATCCTTCCTTTTTTCTATACCCAGATCATTCATAAGACGTCTGAATAGTCTCCAGAACACTCATCCTCTGGTATTCCGCAGCACGATGAACGATGTGTCGGAGGACAAGGATGCCTGATCTTATTCTCTTTCCCGAGCAGGATCCCATGCAGACATGTATTAAAGTCTAGTTCGCTAACACTGCTCCAGAACCTTCTTTTTTCCCCAAAAAATCTTTAACTATTCCCATTATCCGCTGCTGATTGCAAAGGTCAAGAAGAGGATCGCCTGTCTCAAGCGAATGATTGGCACCGTCTATCTCATAGTAAGCTATCCCAAGCCTTTCTGCCTCAGCACGCATACCGCTGTTATCCCGGGCCCAGGGATCATCCTTTCCATGGAAGACAAGGAAATCGCCGGCCCTCTCCTCTCCCTGTGCCGACAGGATCTCATCCAGCAGGCTTATCGTCTCTGGAAGAGGAGTAAAAAGTATGTGAGCGGCACCTATCTCCTTTTCAAGATCGGCCATCAGTGAAAGTGCCGTACCAATGCTTTTTGAGATAAAAAGGGATTCCTGATCAGGAAGCTGGTCCATAAGGAGCCCGTAACCATGCGAAATGGCACGGTCCAGCTTCTCCTTATCTCCCTTTATCCCCTTTTCAAAGCCGTCAAGCCTTATCCTGACCGTCCCGAAGCCTGCTTTCTCAGCAAGCTTACCGGCAAAATACAGAAGCGACCTGTCAGCCGTATAGCCGATCCCCGGGACGATAAGGGCGGTGGATTTGTTGTTATTAGTCATAATGTTTACCTCGTTAATGGTCAGGGGTCAGTGGTTCGTTCATGGTTTCTATTCGCTACCAAAGCTTCAGATTTTATCTGGACTGTATACAGTCTCACTAAACCCTAAACCCAATACCCTCGCACCTCTCACCTGTCACCTCGCACCTAAACCCCTATACCCTAACCCCTAAATATGCTACAATAAAAAGCATAACTCGCAAACCCCAGCCTATCCAATATCAGAAAGGACCTCCATGACCCAGAGAAAAGATCTGCTGCAGCTCAGCTTCTATGAAAAGTCTCCCTTTTTCGGCAGTGATGGAGACTTGAGATACAAGATCGAAAAGAAGGACGATTCCTTCTGCCTCACCACCTGGAATGGACCCTACAGCTTTGACAATACTGCCCCTGAGCTTATGAGCCAGCACAGCTTTGAATTCTCTGATCAGGGTCTTCAATCAATAGTAGACTTTCTTAACGGAAAAGACAAGGAGAACTAATGAAGAAGATATCGATAATAGGGATCGGTCCCGGCGGATACGAGGACATGACTATCCGGGCGGTAAGGGCCATAAAGGAATGCGATGTCATTGCCGGCTATACTCTTTACCTTTCTCTGATAATGGATCTGATCGGAGATAAGGAAACCGTCTGCACACAGATGCGCGGAGAGGTAGAAAGGTGCCGCAGGGCCCTTGCGCTGGCGGAGTCCGGGAAGCATGTCGGTCTGATTTCAAGCGGCGATGCCGGAATATATGGTATGGCAGGACTAATGCTTACTCTTCTTGCCGACCATCCTGACATTGACTCCGAGGTGATACCGGGAGTCTCAGCCTGCCAGTCTGGAGGAGCACTTCTCGGCGCCCCTCTGTCCCATGATTTCGCAGTGATATCACTAAGCGACCTGCTGACTCCGATCGAGCTTATAGAAAAAAGGCTGTCCGCCGCCGCAGAGGCCGATCTTGCCATCGTACTCTATAATCCCGGCAGCCACAAGAGAAGCGACTATCTGAAAAAGGCCTGTGATATCATACTTGGCTACAGGTCAGCGGATACAGTCTGCGGACTTACCAGGAATATAAGCCGCGATGACCAGTCACACCAGATAGTAAGTCTGTCAGAGCTTCGTGAAATGACAGTTGATATGACGACGACTGTATTCATAGGAAACAGCCAGACCACAGTCACCGGCGGTCATATCGTGACGCCACGGGGATACCGGCTATGATACCCACTGCTGAGACAGCACAGCTTATATACATAAGCGGCATGAGACCAAGCGAGCCTCTTATGAAGCCTGAGAGAAAATAAGCAGCTGTCTCGGAGGCGCCGACTCCGATCAGATTGACAAGTGACATGCCCTTGGCACTGTCCTCTGCCGGAACTGTCTTCATCACAAAGAAGACACTGCCTGCATAAAAGACTCCCATTCCGAAAAGCTCAAAGGACTGCGAAATAAGCATGGCGGTCATATTAGTAGAGATCGTCGTAAAAAATGCCCTTGCTGTACAGAAGATCCCGAATGAAGCCATAAGCCTTTCTATAGACATGCCCTTGATATCAAGCAGCTTGCTGAAACCAAGAGCAACAGGGATCTCAAAAATGGCTATCATAGAATAGATAAGGCCGTACTCAGAGTTCGTCGCGCCAATGTCTTTTACCCTGTCATAGAGAAAGGCTATATTCATATCATATCCCAGGAAAACAAAAAAGCATTCAGCAAGAAACCATCTGTATCGCTTGCAGTTTCTAAGGAGAAAGGAAGCAGAATGAACAGTTGAGGCCCTTTTTATACCGCATTCAGGCGCCTGTGGCATTATCAGGTTAATAAAAAGAAAAACAGCCAGGGTCAGGGCCAGAAATACCAGCGAGAAATCAAGTCCATTCCTGTCAGTAAGCATACCAAGGAGATAAGCGGCAATGCAGTAGGTAAGAGAGCCAGTAGCCCTTGAGAGGGTATAATTCAGCTTTATCCCGCCAGACATATAGTCTATGGAAAGAGCTTCTATAAGCGGTAGGATGCAGTTTACACTTCCTCCGAAGATAATAAAGACAATAAGCGAGAGTATAAAGCCTGATGGCAGAAGCCACATGGAAAGAGCCGCTGCTATCGCTATAATGGTAAGAAAATTCACTATCCTCTTGATAGGAAACCTGTCCCTGTGCCTGTCGGCAAAGCCGCCGATCAGATACTGAAAGAACATGAGGGAAAGAAATTTCGCGGCACTTATTACTCCTATAGAAATGCTAGAAAAGCCTCGTTCCCTAAGGAGCGGCACCGCCGCAAAATCCATCTCAGCCGCTGAGGCGATCCAGTAGAGGCCCTGCAGCAGGCAGTATTCAAATGTAAGAAGCCTGTAAGTCACGCCCCCTGTCTTTCTTTTCATTTCTTTCATATACCGCCTTTCCGCAGATATCTGTCTCAAGGATCCTTGTCTTATAGATATCCATAGGTCGAACAGATGTAAGGTCCTGTGAGAGCCATACGAAATCGGCATCCTTTCCCGGCTCGATAGAGCCCTTATGATCCTCTATGTCGAGCTGATAGGCCCCGTTTATCGTGAGCACCCTTAGTGCATCCTCTACAGAGATACACTCCTCCGGAAAATATGCCTCCTTTGAATGCTTGTGGTCGAAGCGGTTTACCATCATATGCAGACAGTCCATAGTATCCGGAGGTATGGTCACCGGGAAATCGCTTGCAGACGACATGACTATGCCCCGTCTCTGATAGCTACCGAGATAATACATATGTTCGACTCTCTCCTTTCCAAGGAAAGGGAATTCGAGAGGCTCATACAGCTCTGTCTTATAATGCCAGTATGGATTTACAACAGCCATAATACCAAGATCAGCCATCCGGTCAGCCTGATCCTCATGACAGACCTGCAGATGGGTGATCTGATTTCTGAAATCATCACCCTCCACAAAGTTCTGGGCAGCCTGACAGGAATTTATTGCCATATCGATCGCCGCATCTCCTATAGCATGAAAATGAGCCCTGTAGCCCTTGTCAAGAGCCATTGTGACCCTCCTGTCAAGCTCCTCCTGATCATAGACTGCCATACCGCAGTCATAGGGCGGCCTCTCATAGGGCTCTCGCAGATAAGCCGTATGTCCGTCCACTACCCCGTCCATAAAGAATTTCACTGTATTGAACTGAAGGCTCTGATGGCCGGAAAACTCTCTGTGTAGATTATCGAGCCTGTCAAAGAATGTCTTCGGATCCATATCAGGAGTAAGGGTAAGGGCAATCCTGTATGAGAGAAGAAGCCTCTTCTCTTCCTCCAGCTGCCTGTAAGCCTCGCATATCTCCTCCTCATGATGCCAGTAGCTAAGCACTGGCTCAAAGGCATTTGTGACGCCATAGGAAAGAGCTATTTCCTGATACTTAAGGATAGCCCTTTTGTACTCTTCGACTCCGATATGTGGAAGAGTATCCTTCATCAGATATACGGCAGCCTCCTGAAGAAAGCCTGTAGGCTCGCCGGTCTTATCATCCTTTACTATATGGCCCTTTTCTGGATCCCTTGTATCTGAGCTGATATGGGCAGCATCGAGAGCCTTCGAATTGACCCAGATCGAATGATGGCCGCTGTCCATTATCATTACAGGACGGCTATCGCATACACAGTCCAGGTATTTCTTATCAGGTCCCTTGGGCCCGAAGAGGCCGGTATCAAAGCCCGATCCAAGCACAGGCTCATCTCCCGGATGCTTTCTCAGATAATCAGCCAGCTGCTTCTGACATTTCTCTATCGAATCTCCGTCCAGCACAGGTCCTGCCATAAGCTCTACTGTCTGAGAAATATGGGCATGTCCCTCTGTAAAGCCCGGTGTGATCAGACCGCTGTCATAGCATATGACCTTGGTCTCTGGAGTCTTGTACCTTTCTATCTGATCTCTTGTGCCCACAGCGATCACCTTGCCGGAGGCTATAGCGAAGCCCTCTGCTATCGAATTATCACAGTCAGCAGTAAAGGTTTTTCCGTAAATAATCTTTTCTGCTCTCATTTCAACTTCTCCTTCCCTTTATGCCATTTTCTTCTTTTTCTTTCTGCCTGCTATATCAGATACCACGAAATATACGACTACCATAAGAAGCGCCGCAAGGAATACTATCGTGGTAAGCGCATTGATCTCCGGAGATATGCCCTTCTTTATCATTGAATATACCTTAATAGGAAGTGTCACGGTCTCGGCATCTGTCAGGAAGCTTGTGATGATAAGCTCGTCAAGGACCAGCGAGAAGCTCATGAAGGCTCCTGCTATTATACCAGGCATTATCTCCGGAAGAGTGATGTGGGTAAAGGTATAGAATCTGTCGGCTCCCAGATCCATGGAAGCCTCTTCTGTAGACGGATCCATACCTACAAGTCTGGCCTTTACAGTGATATAGACATATGGCAGGACCAGGGTCACATTACCTATGACTATAGTCGGCAGGCCAAGGCTGATCCCGGCTCCGTTAAACATCAGAAGCATTGCCACTGCAAGCACGATCTCAGGTATTACTATAGGAAAATATACTGAATTCGTGATAAGCTTCTTTCCCGGGAAATGGGCCTTTCTGAGGCCTACCGCTCCCATTGTCCCGATAATGGTACCGATCACTGTCACCAGAAGAGCGATAAAGAGGGTCGTAAAGAATATATCCCAGAGATTGCCGTCAGAAAAAAGCTCCTTGTAATATTTCAATGTAAAGCCCTGCCAGGTCACGTTTGCCCGGCTGTTATTGAAGCTGAACCTTATCATTACAGCGACAGGAGCATAGAGCAGGATAAGCACTATAATAAGGTAGACCCGTCCTGCGATCCTAAGCCCCCTTCCCTTTGTCTTTTCCTTTTGCATAGTCCTTCTCCTTTCTATGATGCGAGGTCATCCAGGTCTCCGCCAAGCTTCGTATAGATAAGTACCATCAGAAGGATGACAAGCGAGAGGACTACAGAAAGCGCCGCACCGAATGGCCAGTTCCTCGATATGGTAAACTGTCTGTAGATAAGGTTGCCTACCAGCATACTGGTGCCGCCGCCCAGCATATCGGTTACCATATAGTATCCTATACATGGAATAAAGGTAAGGATCACCCCGGCAAAGATCCCGGGAGATGTAAGAGGAAGTGTTACCTTAAAAAAGGTGACAGCCGGATTTGCTCCCAGATCCTTTGACGCCTCTATAAGAGATGGATCGAGCTTCTCGATCGAGGAATACATGGGAAGCACTGCAAATGGCAGAAACATATAGACCATTCCTATGGTCACCGAGAAATTGTTGTAAAGAAGCTGCAGAGGCTTTTTTATTATCCCTATATTCATAAGGAAAGAATTTATCGTTCCTGAATTGTTTAGCATTATTACAAAGCTATAAAGAATAACCAGCCCCGATACCCAGAGAGGGAGCATCAGAAGTATAGTGATGATACCCGTCGTCCTTTTTTTTAGCCTGCTCATGACCATTGCAAGAGGATAGCCCAGAAGCACCGTAAGAAGGGTAGTCCAGAGAGCTATGATAAGCGACTCCTTTACCACGTTGAAATAGACTGGCTTCAGGATATCCGTATAGTTTGCAAATGTGAACTTATAGACGATCTTTCCCAGAAGTCCCTTTGTCATGAAGCTCATGACAAAAAGCATGACTACCGGGATCAGGATAAAGAGCACCGACCATATGGTCATAGGGCCACACATGATGATATTGGCTATTGTAGCCCTTAACGACTGCTTTCTCTTATGACAGGTCTTTTTGCCCTCTGCTGTTCTTTCAACTGCGCCGCCTGCATCCACAGCGACCTTTACACCCGTATCACTCATCAGATCACCTCCTTGAGATGTGCGGCTGTATCGAGCTCGATCTCGCTCTTCTCAGGAATAACCACAGCATCCTTTAAATCCCAGCTCAGATAGACATGGCTTCCAGGCTCAGGCAGATCTGCCGCATTTATGCTGTTGATCTTTATCTCGTTGCCGTTGTTCAGCACAGCTATCTCCTTGATCAGATTGCCAACGAAGATCTTGTCCTTTACCAGAGCCTGGACACAGAAACCATCCGGCCTTTCTGTTGAGACCCTCATATGCTCAGGTCTTACGCAGACTGAAACCGGATCATTTACCTTTATGCTTCCTGCGCTCACCTGTCCTGAAAGTCCCTCTACCATGCCCACCTCAGTACCAATGCTTAGGACTCCATTATTTTCTGCCCTTATTATACCGTCAAAGAGATCCGACTCTCCGATGAAGTTTGCTACAAATCTGGTACGCGGCTTCAGATAGATCTCCTTGGGAGAAGCGATCTGCTCTATCACTCCGGCGCTCATTACAGCTATCCTGTCACTCATGGTAAGGGCCTCCTCCTGATCATGGGTGACATAGACAAAGGTGATCTCAAGCTTCCTCTGAAGCCTTTTAAGCTCTATCTGCATCTGCTTCCTGAGCTTCATATCGAGAGCTCCGAGTGGCTCATCGAGAAGCAGGACCTTTGGCCTGTTGATAAGCGCTCTTGCTATTGCCACACGCTGCTTCTGGCCTCCTGACATCTGCGTGATCCGCCTCTTCTCAAAGCCCTCCAGCTGGACAAGGCTAAGCATCTTTTCGACCCTTTCCTTTATCTCTGCCTTAGGGACCTTCTTTACCCTGAGCCCGTAGGCTATATTGTCAAAAACATTCATATTAGGGAAAAGCGCATAGTTCTGGAAAACCGTATTTACCGATCTCTCGTATGGCTCCTTTTTCTCTACGTTTTCTCCCTCCACCTTAACGAGGCCCTCGCTCGGAAGCTCGAAGCCCGATATCATGCGAAGAGTTGTGGTCTTTCCACAGCCTGAGGGGCCGAGGAGGGTTAAGAACTCTCCTTCCTCTATATTCAGATTACAGTTCTTTACCACATGGTTGGAGCCGTACCATTTTTCCACATTTGTCATAGAAACTATTGGCTGTGCCATAATATCACCTCCGGTCAGTTAGTTTATCGCATCAAGACCACGCTCGCTGGTCCTTATCCTCATCGCATCCTCGATATCGGTGATAAAGACCTTTCCGTCTCCTGTCTTTCCGGTACCTATGATGGTAGCGATATCAGCCAGGATCCCGTCACATTTATCATCCTCTACCACTGTAAAGATAAGGATCTTTGGCAGGAGGTTTATATCCTCTCCCGAGAAATGCATCTCATCTATATATCCTCTCTGCTTTCCTGAACCCATTACCGACAGAACTGTAAGTCCCTCGCAGTCATGTGTCAGCAGGATGTTCTTTATCCCGCCAAGCTTCTCCGGTCTTGTGATGATCTCGATCTTCTTCATTTGTATACCTCCTTAGAAATTCATCGGTGCATCCCAGAGCTTTAATGGGTGACCGATCAGGTTTTCCTTTGCGTTCTTATAGCATTCATATCCCCAGGCCACGTCTTCAACAGGCATTCCCTCAATAGAGACAAGTATTATCTGGTCATCGCTCTCGCGCGCCTTCCTCTTGCCGCGGACTATCTGTCCCAGCTCCGATATATCGTCTCTTCTCATCAGGCCATCACGGACCATATAGATGAAATCCTCTCCCATACAGCCGGTGTGCTTTCTCCTGCCCTCGCTGTCGTAGCCCTCCTTGTCCTCATCGGCGTAATTTTCATACATACCGATGTTATCTACTACCTTCCTGAATGGAAGGATAGATTCATAATCCATGTTAAATGTGGATGTAGAGATGATAGTGGCTCCTGGCTTTATCCAGTCTGCCTTGTATTCCGGCCACTCTCCCTCCTTGCACGAGACCGCTTCTGTAACTATATCCGAGCCTCTTATCGCCTCCTCAAGTGTAGCTGCTACACTGACCTTTTTCACCCAGGGAAAATTCGTCTTGATGAAGTCACATGCCTCAAGGGCTGTCGCACTATCAGGAGTCGATCCCTTGATCTTTATCTCCTCTATGGTCCTGATCTTTGACAGGATAGCCATGACCGAGGACTTGCCTATAGGTCCTGCTCCTATAAGGGCAAGCACCCTGGAATCCTTTCTGGCCAGAAGCTTGGCCGCGAGTCCTGGCATGGCTCCTGTCCTTATCGAGCTAAGGAGGTTTGCCGACATATAGGCTAGCGGGGCTCCTGTCTCGACGTCGTTAAGCATCATCATGAGTATCGACCTCGGAAGACCATGCTGCCTGTTCCTCCCATTCGAGCCATACCACTTGCAGCCCGCCAGATGAAACCTTCCTCCTATATATGCCGGCATGGCTATGAATCTGCGGTCAGCCGCGTTATTAAGCGGAAAGCCCGGTATATCGGAATGCTTGGGAAAGTAAAGCATCATTCCGTGCTGGTCATGATCAGGTCCTCCCATGATAGCGTCTCCGTCCTCTAAGAGTCCCACGACCTCCTCCATAACATCAACTGCTTTTCCAGCATCAAGTACACCGGCCTCCACCATATCG
Source organism: Candidatus Weimeria sp. HCP3S3_B5 (assembly GCF_052064335.1). Lineage (NCBI taxonomy): Bacteria > Bacillati > Bacillota > Clostridia > Lachnospirales > Lachnospiraceae > Candidatus Weimeria > Candidatus Weimeria sp. HCP3S3_B5. Next base: position 63,770 of record NZ_JBQHVU010000006.1, read on the forward strand.
TCCTCAGAGAGCCAGAGTATCCTGATCCTCTTATTCGTTTCCTTGTGAGTCAGTTGACTTCTGATATCGAGTGCCATCTTTTCTTCCTTTCATAAAAAATCGGAGTGCTGCGAGAAGCAGCACTCCTTTGTGCAAGGTATGATATGAAAACTAAAAAGGCCGCCCCGTTTCCGGGACGACCTCTTTGTCTTTTCGATCAATACGTGGCCATCATATCCCTTATGGCAGACATTGTCAAGCAAAAATTTCCGATTTGGCAATATTGCAAGATTTTTCCGGAATGTTCGACGTATTTTTTGTACACTAAAAGCCCTTGACAGACCTTGTCTGCAAGTGATAACATTGCAGTCAAAACTGATTCTGGAACACGCAAAGGAGCGCCTGCACATGCAGCGCTTCTTTTTTTGTTCCCCGATAAGAAACGGAGGTAACGCCAATGAAGAACAGACTAAAAAAAATATGTGCAGCATCACTTGCAGCTATCATGGCTATAGGGTTGATGAGCGGCTGCGGCAGCCAGACATCAGCTTCCGGCAAAGCAAAAGCTTCCTCCGGGAAATCGCTTAACGTCATTGTCTGGGAGGGCACCTGGTCCGAGGATATGTTTAAGGACTTCACAAAGGAGACCGGTATCGATGTAAATATAAGCTACATCTCAAACACTGACGAGCTTCTTACTAAGCTTATAAACGGCAGCGCGACCTATGATGTGATGGATCTGGAGGGCGCCTATGTAAAGACCTTCGTAAAGAACGGCCTGCTCGAAAAGATCGATGACGACAAGGTTCCTAACCAGTCCAACATCATCGACGAATACATGAAAGAGGGGCCTATTGGTGATGAAAAACTGACCTATACGGTTCCTGATATGGCTCCTAACTACACGACCGTTGTCTACAACAAGAAGACCTGTCCTGTAAAGATAAAGAGCCTTAAGGATCTCACTAACCCTAAACTAAATGGTCGCGTCGCTCTTGTTGACTCGACTATCTCGCTTTACGGCGCGGCTCTGCAGTGTCTCGGATACAAGGCTGACTCCACAAACGAGAAGGAGATCAAGGAGGCCAATGATCTCCTGATGAAGATCAAGGAAAACACCAAGGCCTTCGTCGGTGAGACCGCTGTTCCCCAGCTCGAGGACGGCGAAGTCGACGCAGCACTCTGCTGGGACTACCCTACTCTCTGCGGAGATTCTGAAAAGAACTGGGACAAGTTCGGATATGTAAGCCTTGACGGCGGTGTTGAGAGATGGGCTCAGTACTGGGCTGTTTCTAAGAGCTCAAAGAATAAGGAAAATGCCGAGAAGCTGATAAACTTCATCTTAAAGCCCGAGGAATACTCCAAGAGCCTGAACGAATATGCTGTCCCGCCTCTTGAGAAGCAGGATAAGATTGCCTCGTATCTGCCGAAGAACTACTATGACAGCCCGGCAATGACTCAGATGACAAAGGATCTCTTTGATAATTCCTGGGAGGCCACGGTTTCTGAGAAACAGATCGATATAATGGATGACTATTATACTCAGCTGAAAGGAGAATAAAATGATAGCATGGATAATACTGAAATAAGCTTTTTATACCTGAATGAAAATGATATGATACAGGCAGGGGTGCTGGACGCCCCCGCCTGCATTTCGACTACAGAGGAAGTCCTTGCCCTTCTCTCTGACGGTGACGTCCTTATGGGAGGTAAGAATCACAGGGAGCACGGGATACAGCTTATCTTCCCAAGAGAAAGCCCTATTCCCGGCTTCCCCTTAGAGGACAGCCCCGACAGGAGATTCATGTCCATGCCGGGCTATCTCGGTGGCCGTTTCCACATAGCAGGAGAGAAATACTACGGGAGCAACGGCAGGAACGTGCCTAAGGGGCTGCCCAGGTCGATCCTTATGTTCACCTTAAATGATGTCGAGACCGGAGCCCCTATAGCCTATATGTCTGCCAACCTTCTGTCCGCTATGCGTACCGGCGCGGTTCCGGCTGTGATGGCTAAATATACGGCCAGAAAAGATATCCATACCATAAGCTTTCTTGGTACCGGCGAGATCAACCGGGCCATCCTCAAATGCTTCATGGCTATATATGATAATGTGACTACGATAAAGCTCCGCGGAAGCAGTGCCAGGTCAAAGAGTGCCCTTTCAATGAAAAAGTTTGTCGAGGACAACTATCCGGATGTCAGGGAGGTCATCATATGCGAGACCCTTGAGCAGGCCTGTCGTGACACTGATCTGATTAGCGAGGCGGTCTCTACGATCAACAGGCAGTGGCCTCTGGTGGATCCGGCCTGGCTTGCCCCCGGAACTACTATCATTTCATCCGGGACCATGGATCTTACTGACCATGACTTCATTGCTGACCATATGAAAAAGGTCGTCGACAACAAGGGCATGTACGATGACTATGTGAAGGTCTATCAGGAATACGATGCCAATGGCAACAAGCTCTCGACCGGTACTCCGGGTATCTTCTTCTCGGAGATGATCTCTAAGGGCCGCATCAGGGATTCGGATGTCACCGAGATCGGTAATATCATAAGAGGCCGCGCCCCTGGCCGGACCAATGATGATGATATTTATCTGATCAGCGCCGGCGGTATGCCGATACTTGACATTGGCTGGGGATATGAATGCTACAGACGTGCTAAGGATAAGGGGATAGGTACCTGGCTTAAGCTCTGGGATTCCCCTTATATGGGTGTTTAAGAAAGGAAAATTTTATCTATGGAGAATTTTACACACTGCATCCCTACCGAATACCATTTCGGTAAGGGTGCAATTGACTGTCTCGGAGACTGTCTGGCCAGATACGGCTCCCGGGTACTTCTTGTCTATGGAGGCGGCTCTATAAAGCGCACTGGTCTCTATGACACTATCATTGGTATCTGCAATGACAAAGCTTTAACTGTAACTGAGCTTTCCGGCGTTGAGCCAAACCCTCAGATCGCTACCGTGCGTAAGGGAATTGCTCTCTGCCATTCCGAGTCCATCGATGTGATCCTCTCAGTCGGAGGCGGAAGTACCATTGACTGCTGCAAGGCCATTGCTGCCGGATATTACTACAAGGGTGATCCGTGGGATATGGCCCTTGCCGGCGGCTGCCAGGACAGATCACTTCCTCTGGTGGATGTAATGACCCTTGCGGCGACTGGCTCTGAATTCGATGCCGACGCCGTGATCTCCAATTCCATGACCTCACAGAAGCTTGACGGCACCTATCGCTGTCCTGATGTATCGATATGTGATCCGACCTATACCTTTTCTGTCCCTGCCTCCCAGACTGCCGCAGGAAGCGCCGATATAATGAGCCATATCTGCGAGCAGTATTTCTCCAGGGTCTTCGACAGCGACCTATCAGAAGCCATCGGTGAAGGTATCCTCAGATCAGTTATAAAGAACCTTCCCAAGGCCTTATCTGATCCATCGGACTACAGCGCCCGGGCCAACCTGATGTGGGACAGCTCGATCGCCTGCTCCGGTATCCCTGCATACGGCAAGATCCCTACTCTCTGGCCTTGTCATGCAATGGAGCACGAGCTCTCCGGTTTCTACAACATCACTCACGGCGTCGGCCTGGCTATTCTTACCCCACGCTGGATGAGATTCGTCCTGAAGAAGGACACTTCAGTCACTCCACGTTTCGTAAAATTTGCCCGCAATGTCTGGGGGCTTGATGGCGATGACGACGAGGCTCTGGCAAGAGAGGGTATCGAAGCCCTCGAAGATTTCTTCTCCTCTGTAAACCTTCCTTCAACGCTTACAGAGCTTGGCATAGGAGACGAGCACTTCCTCGACATGGCAAACGACCTGAAGGAGGTCACAGGAGGTCTTGAAAACGACTACGTTCCTCTTACGATCGACGACATAGTAGCCATCTACACCGCATGCCTGTAAGGCATAATACGGCCATCTGTACCGCCTGCATATAAGCCATCATTCAGCCATCTGCAACGCCTGCCTGTAAGGCATCATATTACTGTTGTCTGGGGCAACCACATGTAAGGCCCGTAAAGCATAATATAGTCGCTATCTGCGGCGACCACATGTCAGGCTTGTAAAGCATATAAGAAACCGGAAGATCAATAGATCCTCCGGTTTTTTTATATAATAAACAGCATCCATGCTTACTAAATCCTGAACCCTAACCCCCCTAGCCCCTAACCCCTACCTATGCCAACGTCGGACTATCCCAGAGCTTCAGCTTCACCCCTATTCCCTGTTCCAGAGCCTTGCGGTAACATATACTGCCCCATGCCACATCCTCTACCGGCATTCCTCCTACCGAATAAACGATTATATCGTCATCGCTCTCGCGTCCCGGAGCCTGTCCCAGAAGGATAGCACCCATATCGCTTATAGCTTCTCTCTTTAGCTTTCCGTCATGGATCATATCTGTGAATTTACTTCCTACTATATTTACCTTACCGAATGTAGGGTAAGGATATTCCTCCGCCCATGCATCGTAAAGCTTGATATTGTCTACGACCAGCCTGCACCTCTTAGCCAGGAAGTCGCTGTCGAAGTTCACAGCAGACGGAGCTACGATCATTGCTCCCGGCTTTACCCAGGAACCGTCTACAAACGGATAGGTGGCCGGGTCTTCCCCTGATGTGGATGCGAACGACATCACATCCGTATCCCTTACCATTTCCTCTACTGTATCGCATACAGTGATGGTAGTAAACTGTGGATAATGCTCCTTTACATAGCTTACAAAGTCATCTATACCTTTTTTACTTCTTCCCTTGATCTTTACCGTATCAAGCGCCGGACAGGTGGCTACGAAGGATGCGAGAGCCGTACGTCCCATGACTCCGGGGCCGCAGATACCGCAGACCCTTGAGTCCTTCTTCGCCATGTATCTGGTCCCTACTCCAGGTATAGCACCTGTCCTGTAGGCACTTACCAGGTTTCCGCTCATCAGGCACTTAGGAGCTCCGGTATTCTTATCATTCAGCATGATCATAAGGATAGATCTGGGAAGACCCTCCTCCTTGTTTGCCATATTGGATCCGTACCACTTGCAGCCTGCTATATCAAACGGCGCCCCGATATAGGCCGGCATGGCCATGAATCTCCTGTCATCTCCTGTATCAAGCGGCATCTCAGGGAATGGTGAGCTCTCAGGAAACTTGACCATTGAACCGTGAGAATTGTGATTTTCACCAGCCATAACGAAGTCTCCCTTTGTCAGGTCCTTTAGCACATCCTCCATTGCATCGATGCAGGCACTCATATCCTCTACACCGACCTTTTTCATATCCTCCTCATCAAGATATAAGAAATCTACTTTGCTTGTCATATAGCTTCCTCCATTTTCCATAAAAATACAGTTTTTATAATATGACCGTTTCAGCCCTTCCTGAAGTCACTATCAACCTGCGCTTACAGGTCTGCGAAGGCCTATCCTTTCCTCTTCTTCCTCGTAGCTTAATGCCTTTCTGTTTACCTCATCCATATCCATGGCCGCGAAAGGCTTTACCTTCATCACGAATCTGATCCAGATCGAGCAGTAGGTGACAAGGACTACAAACAGTACTCCGCAGAGCTCATAGATCCTGATACGGTCTGCTCCCGTACTGATATTTGCTATCATATAGACATTTCCTATGATGCCTATGATCTGCGGGATTCCCTTCATTGTGAATCTCCTTGAACGGTCAGGATACTTCTTTCTAAGGATCAGTACCGATATATGTACCAGGCAGTAGGTAAAGAGCCAGAAGCATGATCCTGAGAGAATAAGGAAGGTTACTGCTTGCGCTTTTCCCATTCCCGATACCACAAGGATCCCGACTGCGACTGACATGAATATCAGTCCCACATAAGCTGCATTGTTCTTATTGGTCCTTGAGAAAACCTTCGGAACCATACCTGCCTCTGACATTCCCTGCATGATCTTCGAAAGCGATGCATAGCCTGTATTCACTGTTGAAATACCTGCAAGGATAGTAACTATTCCCATCCATACCTTTCCAGGCATTCCTAGAAGATTTATCGCAAATGTGATATGCGGCGTGCTCTGCGGATCATTGGCAAGTCCCTTGAGCGATACATAGTTTGTCATTCCGCATCCCAGGAAGGCCTGAACAATTAAGAGAAGCACAAGTGCTACTATCATTGAAAGAAGGACGTCCCTCTTCGGGTTCTTCAGGTTCTTCGCCTGAGGGATTATGAACTCGACTCCGATGAAGAGCCAGAAGGCAAGTGCCATACTGTTCATTATCCCCTTCATTCCACCTATCTGAGAGAAGGTCGGTGCAGATGCAGAGTAATCTACCAGGTGGGCAGGATTACCAAGCTTGAAGAAGCTTATTATGCCAAGCAGGATCATTGAGCCTACCAGAAGCACTACTACTATATCCTGTACCTTTGCGAACAGATCGACTCCCTTTATATTTACAAACAGGAAAACGACCAGAAGGATCATCGATATGATCCTGTTATCTATCTGCGGGAAGAAAAGCTGCTTGATCACTGTCCCGCAGAGTGTGATCTCTGCTGTAAGCGAAAGGATCTGTGTGATCACATAAGCGCTCAAGTTTCCCATCATCGAGGCCATCGGTCCCATTCCTGCCAGCAGGTACTGTCCTGTTCCTCCGTCAACATCCGGCATCAGCTGATTCAGCTCTGCAAATGAAAGTCCGACAAATGAATTCAGGATCACGACGAGGAAAAGCGGTATTATGAACCATCGTCCTATCGATCCCATTCCTGTTCCAAGAGACACGAGGCAGCTTGTCGCCACGATAAGTCCTACGTTTATCGCAACTGCACTGAATAATCCAAGTTTCTTCTGCTGCATAGTCTATCCTCCTTCCAGTCAGGATACCAAAAAACGGAGCTCCTTTATAAGGAACTCCGTTGTCCGTATCTGCTTTGTTCTTTGTTTCGACAGTGGATAGTATAACCTCTTGTATTATACAAGAATTGTAAAAAAACGAACCTTTTGACTACATTATCCTTATCCGTGACTGATAGTCAGACTGCCTTATCAGCTTTCTGTATTCAGCCGGTGTAACCCCTGTATTCTTCTTGAAGACCCGGACAAATGCACTCTGGTCATAGTATCCGTAATCTGTTGCCACATTACAGATATTCTGATCCGGATGCTTGTCTATATAGTCAAGAGCTCCCTGAAAGCGCAGGATACCCGAATACTTCTTCGGCGAAAGCCCCATCTCCGTCTTGAAGACCTTTTCTATATATCTGGCCGAATATCCGGTCTCATTCACGACATCCTCGATCGTTACTATCCCTCCTTTATTTGAAATGCTCTTCAGGACCGAGCTTACTATCTGCTCCTTACAGTTCAGACTGTTCTCCTCCCCGGCCATTCTCTGCCTGTAATAATCCAGAAAAAAGTTGCATCTCTCATTGAAATCCGAAAGCTCACTTATCTGCTCAGCCAGAAAGCTGTCATTGCAGCATGATGTGAGATCGACCTGCAGATAGTTGTACTCCTTGAAATTCCCGTTCAATATCACTGGCTTCACCCCGGGAAGAAAGCGCATCCCGAAGAAGATGTTTCCTGCCTTCATCCAGGTTGATCCACGCTCGAATACCGTCCCTGCCGCTATTGCATTTCCATGATCGAGATCAAAGACCAGATCCACACAGTCATCAGGTACCGAGGGAAGCAGGGTCTCTGACAGACTCGTGATCCGAAACTCATAGAAATGGGCTAAACCCATCGTATTCACTATTCTCTTCTTGTAAAAGTCACTGCTAAGTGTCCAGTCCGGCTGAATCGAATACATTTATCTCACCACAACAAAAAACGGAACCCCCGTTAGGGAGCTCCGTTGCTCTTCTTATGTGTTTTGAGTTTATTATAGTATTGTGGTGGGTATTAGTCAATGGGAGGAGAGGGGAGGTGAGAGGTGAGAGGTGTGAGGTGTGAGGTGAGAGCTGTGAGGGGTGAGTGGTTAGGGGCCGAAAGCACAGAGACAAGAACGAGCGTAAGCGAAGTTCGAGTCTTGTGCGAGGCCGCTGTCTGAGGCTGAAAGCATAGAGATGAAGACGAGCGATAGCGAAGTCTGAATCCTATGCGAGGTCGTTCTGTAAGATTAGCGAAAGCAAGCCGTAGGCGAAGCTTGAGCTTAGCGAGCAGAACTTCATTATTATCGAGAACGAGTCGAAGACGAAGTTCGAGCTTAACGAAGACAGCTTCCTTGTTAATGAGAGCGAGTCATAGGCGAGGCTCGAATTTAGCGAAAAGAACTTCCTTAGTATTGTCACAATCCTACTTTTTTCGGGCTTATTTTCAATGACAACAGATCGCAATATTTAAAAACTTTTATTTAGTAATCACCAGCATCTGGGTCAATATACAAATCCCCCACCTCACAGATCATATCTGAAGTTTCATATGTGTTTGCTATCCTTTTATAAAGTCTTATACTAAATATGCCCTTCAAATACAGTTTCTTTTTATTGACCTCATTAAAAGAAATCAACAACTTGTATTGTGATGTTTTAGTATGGAGATATTCAATATCGTTCTGATACTACCTTTATTATTTAAAATCTCCCACAATTGTATAGAGTATTTTTTGTTCACTGCTTGATTCAGCCTCTGTATATACTTCAATTCCAAAAAGCCCCTTCGTGTCAGGTTGCTTCTTATTTATCGAAAAAACGCAGATAGCAACCATATATCTGGTTCCTCTTCTCGTCTCAACATTACGAAGTAACCAAGCATCATATTCTTCTTCTGTTACTCCTTCACTTACAGACTTTGACATAACTTCCTTAGGTGCTCTCTGCCATTTTACTATATCGGAGTCGAATGTATCGATCATCTCCGAAATCTGTTTTCTTATCCCCGGCTTTTTCTTCAGCTGCGGGCATAGCTTTCTGTATATCGGTTCCACATCCTTATCAATTATAGCATTCATAACTATCCCCTGGATATCGTTCTCACGTTTCTTCTTCTCGTATTCGTTTACCTTTCCCTTTATCGCACTGACATACTTCGAAACTCCACATGAGGTCACAGCTAGTGATAGCAGACTGATCATTACAACTACTCCAAGCCTTTTTATGCTTCTCTTATCTGAATTCATCCCAGTACACCCATATCGAATCATCTTCGTCATTTACTATATATTCTGAAGCTTTTGAATTATATATTGTAGCACCAAGCGACAACAGAAAATTCTTTTTCATATTACCAAGCTTAACTCGTCCTTGTTAATGAGACCGAGCTGATAAGCGAAGGTCGAACCTAGCGAAAAGAACTTCCTTAGCCATTGGCACAGCTTTGGCCACAGGCAGCTCATGGATCCGGATCCAGCCTTGAATACTCAATCGTCGTATCTGTAGATGCTCTCTCCTGTGCTGCTGCGACCTCCTCGTCAAGACCGCGGAGGGCATCAAAGGGTGCGAATATCTTCGCCCGGTTTATCGGATCCATACGCCGGTGATGCATTGCCGGACGCGGAAGATCGATAATGTCTGCATATCTGTCTGACGGGCTGCCACCAGCTCCCTGATGCCTCGCAATGTTCCCTGTCTTTTCTGATGCCACTATAGCCTCCTATGATCCCTATATTCTCCGATGCCATAATTCCATATGAGCCCTGTCTCTTTCGATTCCAGACTCCATTTAGTCTCTGTCCTTTACGATGTCACAGGCCTTTGATCTCCCATGATCCTTTGTCTTTTCTGATACTATCATGCCCTATGGCATCCTTTGGTCCCTGTCTCTTCCGATCTGCCAGGCCCTGCTGTCTCCTATGATCCTTTTCTTTCCCGATGCTATCATGCCCTGTGGCCGCCTATCTGTCCGTTTCTCTCCTTCATCGTGGCCCCGTCCAGGAGACTTGTGCCCTTTAACACTGCATTCTTCCCATACTTCTCACGGACAGCCCTGAGTCCGTCCTGGAGTCTCTTCTCCTTAGCTGCCGCGTCTGCATCTGTAAAGAGATCCATCTGGACAAAGCCGCTGTCAGCCTCTGTATGATTGGCCGTGATAGTGATACGACGTACTGTTAGGGAATGGTCCGCTATCTGTGAAAACAGTCTCACACAGGCAGAGGAGATATCTGTGGAGAGATTCGTCGGAGAGAGGAGGCGTATGCTGCCATGGGAAGGAGTCGGTACAAGCCTGCCATAGTGATCTCTATGTACCAGACCTGTATAGGTACCCATATCCACATTCTCCCTGTCGTAGCCCACGTCGATAGTGATCGAATCCGTCACAAGCGATCTGTCGGTAAGTCTCCAGACAAGGCTCTCCGCCATCTCACGAACTATGATAACTGCCTTCGCATAGGGATAGGGCTCTGACAGCACCTGCCCCTCTGAGACGCTCTTCTCTGATGGCTCGTATCTCCTGATCTGGTTCATAGTGACCGGCTCATAGCCCCAGGCATGGTCTATCATGATCTCAGCATTGATCCCGAACTCACGGAAGAGCAGATCTTCATTGTCTATGGAAAAGGCTGCCAGATCTCCCATGGTATAGATACCCAGCTTCCCCAGATGGCGCACAGTTCCCGGTCCGGTCATCCAGAAATCCGTAAGAGGCCTGTGGTCCCAGAGCCTGTGGCGGAACTGCATCTCATCAAGCTCTGCCATGCGGACTCCGTCCTTGTCCGGTGGCATATGCTTGGCTACTATATCCATAGCGACCTTGGCCAGATATAGATTCGATCCTATACCTGCCGTAGCCGTGATATGAGTCTCATAAAGGACCTCTCTTATCATGGCCTTGGCAAGCTCCGCCGCACTCATATGATAGAGAGAAAGATATGAGGTGACATCCATAAAGACCTCATCTATGCTGTATACCAGAGTATCGTCGGGTGAGACGTACTTACCGTATATACCGCAGATCTTAGCAGAGGTCTTCAGATAATAAGACATCTGAGGAGGTGCTATGATAAATGAAAGCTCCAGAGTAGGATCTGCCTCCAGCGCATCCGGATCAAAGGACTTCGCTGAAAATCCCTCTATACCCTTCTGCCTGAGACGCCAGAGTCTGTCAGCATTGATATCCCTTACCCGCTGTATGACCTCGAAGAGACGGGCCCTTCCTGAAATGCCACAGGCCTTCAGTGAGGGGGACACCGCCAGACATATGGTCTTCTCAGTGCGGGATGAGTCTGCAACCACAAGATTCGTCTTCAGAGGATCAAGGCCACGAAGAGCGCACTCTGCCGAGGCATAATATGACTTCAGATCTATGGCTACATATGTATGATCCGGCAATGCAGAGTCCTCCTTTATCCCAAAAATACCTGTAAATATCAGCCGGTCACCTCGACAAACCACCTGCCTACCCTCGACGGGTAGAGGGAGCCCGCCCTCTCGAAGAACAGATGCTTCTCATGTCCTCCTATGACTATGGTATAGCAGTCCCCGCGTGAAGAGCCTGCTCCCGAGGCAGCCGGGCAGAAATCACGGACCTCAACAGGGAGCCTCCGCCCATCCCATGTGATCGAAATCGGCTGCATATATCCGGTCTGATCAAAGACCGATTCTACTGTCACATAAATACGCCTGCTCCTGTCTGTATCCATAATCCATGCGTCACCTCCTGTACATCCGTTTGGCACATATATTCTAGCACGAATGTTCGGAGTTGTCAACCATGATCACATGAATATTTTCACCCGCCTAGTCCATTCAGCATCAGATCAGCTGCGGCCGCAGCAAGCTCATCTATGGTCCGACTTCCATCCCCGCTCTTTTCCCATGCCTTATAAATGCTAAGCGCTGTATATCCTATAAAGGTGCCGGCTATTTCCTTGTATCCACTGTCGGAAACAAATGAGGTGAAAAATCCGCTTGAAAAATACTTATCCCGCATCCACTCCAGTAAGTCCTCATACTCATCCGACGTAAACAGCCTGTGGTAAGGCTCCTCCCTGCTACTGATCTCTTCATAAAAAATCCTTACTCCCCCATGCAGATCCGCCTTATCAAGCGCCTTCAGAGCGGCCTTCATGCTTTCAACTATATCGTTTCCTATATCATATAAGACGTCTTTCTTCGACGCATAATACTTATAGAAGGTATTGGACTGGACCGGAGCCTCTCTTAGTATATCCTCGACCCGGATCTTATCGAAGGGCTTCTCGGCGATCAGCGAAAGCATGGCATTTTTGATGTCCCGCATAGTCTTTTTCGATCTGATATCGTTCGGGTTTTTATTTGTATTAGGCTTCGGCATCAGATGCCCTCCTTTTGATACTTATTCTCTGTCCTGATCAGTCTCTCTGCCCAATTCATTTCTGCCGGAAAATGATTTAGGGTCTTTCGCTTACTTCTACTTTGTAATTATAAAATACGGTATTTCATATTGCAATAATACAGCCGTTCTGATCGCAGCGGTTAAAAGCAGAATGTATTTATTCCATCGCATAAAAAAGAACCCTTTTCCACAGAAAAAGGGCTCCGGGAGCTTTACTTCATGAAGCCTACCTGCTCATTGCAAACCTTGTCACCAGTCCGCCTATGGCATTTCCGTTACTGGGAGGTGTGAGGTCTGAGGTGTGAGGTCAGAGGTGCGAGGACCCAGAGGCTAGGGATTAGGGCCTAGGGGCTAGGGATAAATCCAAACTAAGTCCTAAACCCTACTCCCTGTACCCTGAGCTCTCATACCTGTGCTATTAACTTTCTGAACTGATAATATTCTTCACTTCATCTACAGGCAGATCAATGTCAGTTGCAATCTGGTCCACTGAAAGTCCCCGCAGGTACAGTCTTCTGACACTGGCTCTTGTCTTTTGTTCTGCTTCACTAGAGGCCTTACCCCAAGCTTCATTCCAAGCTTCATCCCAAGCCTCATTCCATACTTCCTTACGCATCTCTTCGATTACCTTACACATAGTTCTCACTCCCTCCGTATCTTCCTTGAAGTAAGGAAGGGGCCAGGGATTAGGACCTAGGGACATCTAAATCCAAACTAAGTCCTGAACCCTTCTCCCTATCCCCTGAGCTCTCATGCCTGTGCTATTAACTCTCTGAGCTGATAATACTTTTCACTTCATCTACAGGCAGATCTATTCCAGCAGCTATCTGATCAAACGAAAGTCCCTGAAGGTACAGTCTTCTGACACTAGCTTCTTTTGTCTTTAGCTCTGCCTCACTAGAGGCTTTATTCCAAGCTTCATTCCATACTTCCTTACGCATTTCTTCGATTACCTTACACATAGTTCTCACTCCCTTCGTATCTTCCTTAAAGTAAGGAAGGGGTTAGGGGTTAGGGATAAATCCAAACTAAGTCCTGAACCCTACTCCCTATACCCTGAGCTCTCATACCTGTGCTATTAAATCTCTGAACTGATAATACTTTTCACTTCATCTACAGGCAGATCTATTCCAGCAGCTATCTGATCAAACGAAAGTCCCTGAAGGTACAGTCTTCTTACACTAGCTTCTTTTGTCTTTAGCTCTGCCTCACTAGAGGCCTTACCCCATGCTTCATTCCAAGCCTCATTCCATACTTCCTTACGCATATCTTCGATTACCTTACACATAGTTCTCACTCCCTTCGTGTCTTCCTTGAAATATCTCACTCGGTCTGCCAGTACGGTATAGTTCATATCACCGGGATCCTCACAGAAGAAATCATGGATCAGTTTCCCAAGCTCTGTTCCGTCATCCCTTATCTCACAATTAACATATACGATATGCTCTCCATCTCCAAATGGTTTCCCTGAATCTCTGATGATCCTTTCAATCCTGTATATCTGCTGATCATCTCCGAGCACATCATTTTCAGTGATAAAAATCACATAGGTCTCCGGGAGCATGGTAAAATCCTCGCTTGGCTTTAGGCTGTGAGAATCAAGTATACTGGAATGATAGCGGGCTCTCTTGGGATCTGCTCCACTGTCCGAGCGCTGGATTTCTACATTCATCTGTGTGCCGTCATCCTCAACCGCCAGCACATCCAGATAGAGGTCCCTGCCAACAAGGTTCTTGAAATTCCGCTGTGTACGCACCTGCTTTACAAAAACCTGTCTGCCAAGGATGATGCGAAGCAGCAGCTCCGTCACTGGTATGTTGTCATCGAAGCAGACATTCATGAAATCGTCATCTATCAGGCGAAATCCCCTGATCCGCTCCAGATCCTTCTGATGCTCGCGCTCCAGGCGCTCCCTGTCCCTTTCTGCTACAGGCAAAGTTTCTTTCTCGTTCATAATTCTCCTTTCCTTGCACATATGGCGACAAAAGGAGTATACCTGTGGCGTCTGCGCTTCTGTTTATCATACTCTCCTCTGTCTCCTGTAAATTGTTACTGATAATATTTTATCATGGATCTGATGGATTTGCAAGCTTTTTTCGAACATATGAACAGGTGTGAGGTCAGAGGGACCAGAGGCTAGGGCTTAGGGGTTAGTGAAGTGGTAAACTTATTTTAGACATGGAGGGGGTAATTTTTGGACACGGATCTTATATAATAAAGACAGAGAAGATCCATTTCATGGTTATCTATGGCTGAATGCCAAGATACATCTTGATACCGGCATACTCACTCAACTACCTGACTCCTAAGCAATACAGGGAAGTTCATGCCGTCTAACTTGCCCATGAATCCATCCCTGTCGATACAGAGCGACCGGCAATGCATAGCGTAATGCCCAATGCATCATCTAAGAAGTCCACATCACTGAAAGGAGAGACAAAAAAACATAAATTTGTGTCCAAAATTTGTTGACTACTGCAGATTGCGATGGCCAGGTACTTTCCATCTCCGGGGGATGGGTCAGTTTTAATTATAAATCACCAGGGGGTCAGGTCCATTTCTCATCTTCCGAAATATCAAATGAAAGATAAAAAGGTGACAGACGTAAGTAATGCCTTACGTCTGTCACCTTTAATTCTGCGCCTTTATCCCTGCGACTTTTACTTCGTCTTTGCTGTAACCTTCATAGTCTTCTTCGACCCGTTCTTAAAGGTTACCGTGACCTTGATTGTGGTCTTTCCCTTCTTCAGCAGTCGCACATTTCCCTTCTTGGAGACTCTGGCGATCTTGCTGTTTCCTACGCTGTAGGTGATTTTCGCTACAGACTCATTTTTCTTAAGCTTAATCCTCTTTGTCGATCCCTTCTTTACCGAAAGTGTCTTCGAGGTCGTCTTTACCTCTGCCCTTATCTGACGGTCTATCGCTTTTGACTCTTTAGCATCAACGAGCTCATAGTCGCCTGCGCCAACGTATAACCTGCCTCCTGTCAGATCCTCAGTAGCGAGTGCGCTGTGTGAGACCATGACATAGCTGCCGGAGCCTTTGCGCGCGTACATATATAGGGTCTTCTGATCCAGATCGTCTGAATCCAGGCTGACACTGGCTGTGCCGTCTGCTGTCTGCGCCTGTACGGTGATAGTGGTTTCCGCTGCTTCTGTAAGCTTACTTACAGCGTCTATTGATGAAGCGTCAAGTGTTATCTGTGCCTTGCCCTTGGTATCTGTGATCGGGGTCTCGATTATTACCTCCACCCGGCTCACCTGACGGCCATCCTCACTCGTAGTCTGTGCCGATACTGTATTTCCTGCCTGTGTCGTCACTGTCTGTATCTTAACCTGAGATCCACTATCCGTTACTGCGACAGTAGTAACGATGGTTCCCGGGTTCGATTTCGCGGTCTCGATGTCCCGCTTCTGAGCAGCCGACGGATCAAGAGTCGTGGTGCCATGATCTATTGTAGCGGCTGGGGGCTGGGTGGTGCCTGTGTTACCGCCGGTTGTGCTTCCTGTATTTCCTCCGGTGGTTCCGGTGCTGCCAGTATTGCCGCTTGTCGTGCTTCCTGTGTTTTCTCCGGTGGTGGTTCCGGTACTGCCGGTATTGCCGCCTGTCGTGCTTCCTGTATTTCCTCCGGTGGTGGTTCCGGTGCTTCCGGTATTGCCGCCTGTCGTGCTTCCTGTGTTTCCTCCGGTGGTGGTTCCGGTGCTTCCGGTGTTACCGCCTGTCGTGCTTCCGGTAGTTCCTCCGGTGGTGGTTCCGGTGCTTCCGGTGTTACCGCCTGTCGTGCTTCCGGTAGTTCCTCCGGTGGTGGTTCCGGTGCTGCCGGTGTTACCGCCTGTCGTGCTTCCTGTATTTCCTCCGGTGGTGGTTCCGGTGCTTCCGGTATTACCGCCAGTGGTGCCTCCGGTTGTACTTCCGCCGGTTGATGCCTTTGGGTTTACGGTGATTTTTGCCGGAACTACTTTGATATCATAGTTCGATGCTGCGTGTGCATCTACCGTGGCGCTCAGGTCATAGGTTCCCGGCGTATCTGTCTTAGCATCGCTACTGATTTTTACCAGTTTTTCGACAGTATCTTTTCCGACAAGTTTATCGCTCAGCGTCCATGTATATGCCGGAAGCTTATCTGACTGTGTGATAGTGATGTCTTTCAATGTGATGGTGATCGGCTTCTTTTTTACCGTCACTGTCACTGAGACATCTGTGAGCTTCTGGTACTTCGCGGTGTCTGTCGGGATAAATGCAGCTGTTGCTTTATTCTTGTGTGTGCCGGCGCTTAGGATCTCATCAGATGTCGGTGTAGTGAGTTTCCAGATACCGTCTACCATCGTCTCGACCGGAGTCTCGCTTACTATCGAGACCGATCCTCCTGTCAGCGCGCCGGTACTGAGCTTCTCTCCGTATGTCAGTGTAAGCGATGGAGCAGCAGTCGCGCGAACGGAGTATTTCGATATCGTAAGCTTTCCTGAAGTATTTCCTGCTGTCACGGTATAGTATTTACTGGAGTTCGAGGAGAGAGTAATTTTACCGTCAGTCTCCTCTTTCGATGAATCTTTAACAGAAGACTGCAGTGTCACTCCAAGATCCGCCCTGTCATCGCCTGCCACTATTCCGTCACAGGTCCAGGCTTCGGAGATCGCCTTGCTTATGTCATCACCCACATGGAGCGAGACATCATTTATCTGGATGGTCACCGTTTTTTTACTATATGACAAGTCCACATCGCAGGTAAGAGGCGCATATTGTACTGTCGTATCATCTGGAACGAAGGTAAGAGAGACCTTAGGATTAGCTGTGATGAAGGCCTTGTTTACCACTGTACCGGTGATATCCCCTGTAAACTTCCAGGTACCGGACACTGTGTTCTCTGTCGTCCCTGAACCGGCTTCTTCAGAAGAATTATCGTAAGTGAAAGTCACTAAGCCTCCAGAAATATTATCGCTAGAGAGTGTCCCGCCGTAGGTAAGACCTGTGATCTCGGGGGCCTTTTTTACCGTAAGCGTTTTAGGCTCTGCGTTCTGCACTGTAACTGTCAGCTCCCCTGTCGCTGTATCGTATGTGTCGGTATCTTTCGGGGTGAAGGTGAATGTAACTTTGTAGGACCCAGCCGATGCTGTATTCTCAGGTATCTGGAACTTATACTCACCAGCCACCACTGTAGCGCCGTCTTTGGCTGTGACGTACTTCTTTAAGAATGCTTCATCGATTGTTGTGCCTGTAGAGACCGCTGGTATCTTTGAGACAGAGATAGTTGGCTGCTTTTTTTCAATGATTACAGTATCGCTGTCGCAGGTTGGTCTTCCGTAGTTTGTCCAGATTGCTTTCGGCTTATGCTCTGTAGGAGCCGAGTCACTCAGAGACGGATCAAGCATTGTTCTATCACTGACATTAAAGTAACGGAGATACATCAGATGTCCGCCGCTGCTTTGTGCTGTCTCTATTTCCTCATCTGTGAGATCAGGATTGTTATTAGCCTGGCCGTTTATAACCGGATCATCCCAGGTCACATCGACGTTATACCACTTGCCACCGAGGCAAATCTGGTTCCACTCGTGGCCGCCACCGGTGATCGAGATGGTAGGCGCTCCCAATCCATTCATAAGCACAGAGAAGGCTGCCGCATATCCGGCGCAGACTGTGTTGTTTCCTATAAGCGAGCTGGCTGAGCTCTGCTTGTCACTACTATTAGTGTCGTCCCAGGTGAGACGCCTGATCAGCTCGTTGTGGATGATTTTTTCCTGATCCAAGATATTGGTCTTCGATGAGGCTTTATCTATTAATACGTTCACAGTAGAAAGGAACTGCGCCTTTGCCGTGGCACGAGCAGAGCCTGTCTGGTATGCTGACATGATGTTAAGTAGAATTGATCCAGAAGTTATGTCCTGACCTTGTGTATATGATATCTGATATCCATTCCCCACGAAAAAGTACTGTGCTTCGGTCTCCATCCAGATCTTAGCGACTTCACCTGCGGCAGCTTTGCTGAGATCCGAAAAATCTGCTATGACCGTAGTGTATTCATTCGTAGAGTCATCCATGATCTTATTGGCCTGCGCAGTAAGGGCATCATAGAGTGCCTGCTGGTTAGCGCTCATACCCTTATAGAAAGGATTAGCATCTCTACTTATCGAATACTGGCTCCAGTCTGTAGTTTTTGCTGGCGAGCGTCTGATTCTCCTCGGGGCAGTGGTCGTCCGCGGAGTGTTTTCTTTTATGATCTGCGTGAGCTCCTCGTCGGTCAGCTCCCGGAAGGTCGGCTTCTCGTAGCCTGTAGGCTCTGTGATGTAGGAGTCAGCGGCCTGTGCCTCGCTTCCATCCGGGACATCTGCACTGTCATCAGATGCATTGATAGTCGCCTGATCTGTCGCATCGCTTTTGGTGCCTGATGCATAGGCGAGAGTCGGTGTGTATGAAATAGCTGTCACAGCCGCAATCAGTACGGCCGCGATTCGTGTGAATCTGTTCTTCATAGGTACCTCCATATAGTTGCAGTTAACTCATATCACTGTTATTTTACTACACACCGGAGAGAATTGCTACAGAATGTTTCTGGATGGAGGAGATGTGGATAATATACGTGAAAAGCTGCAAGGTCTCTGAAATATTAATCGGCAGATAGAAGCAGTACGAAACTTAATTAATGCTATGAGAAACTGATTCTCACATAACCAAATTATGCTTACTGAAGCACTATCCACTGCTCTCTCATAAAGTCATATAGATTGATATACCTGACTTCAAAATGATCAGCAATTTCTCCAATACAAATCTTCCCCATCCTGGAGCCATTGTATGTCTGCGACTTTTCAAAAGTAACAACAGTTCCCGCCTCATGTATTCCTGCTGCTACAATCCACGGATCAGCATGACCTGCCTGCGACTATTGTGCCATCGCACGGTCATTATAGTGACCACACGACTGTATATAATTCATAATACGCGCATACTCAGCAATATAGCTCTGGCGATGTACAAGGCCCTTATTCTGCTGCTTCAACCATTCTGCAAGATTGTCTTTCTTTGCTTTTATAATCTCATCTGACACTACATCAAGCATAATGATATTGTCCTGTGCAAAAACACGCTCAAACCGTCGCCAGTACCCAGGTGCTATATCAAATGCATAGAACTTCCGGTACGCCTCCACAAATGAATTAGTATTCATCCTCCGATTGCAGAAATAAGTCTGGTGTATGTGCTTCCGTTAGTATTGGTCAGATGATAAGCATCCGTATATAACGTCTCTCCACGCGATACGCTTGCATCCAGCGACTTGACAAACCTGTGATCCAGCCTGCTCTGCAGAGTGGTATAGTAGTTGCCTCCTGAACCAGTAGTTCTGCTGTCATTAATGCTTCTACCAAGCTGAGAATTAATTCTTTCGAAATCTGCTCTGTCCATTATCCCTGCATCGTATGCCCTTCTTGCAATAACATACTGGCTGCAATTAAATCGATCAGCAACAGATTTCACTCTCTGCGATAAACTGCCAGTATCTTCGTCCCAGATTATTCTGAACTTTGTCATAGGCACAAGCATTTCAGCAGCCACCTGATTACACAACTGTTCAGTCTGATTAACCCTATAGTTTGCATTATTCTCTGGTCGATTGTACAGGCTCTCACTTCCGAGCCAGATATGGCATATCTCATGAAGCAACGAAAACACCTTTGCATTTTTGGAATCAGTATTATTAATAAAAATAAGTGGCGCATACTCATTGATCAGCGTAAAAGCGCGAAACTCATTTATATTCAGCTTGCGATGAGTATTATTCCCTACAATTCCATTCATCATAACTATTATTCCAGCTACTGACATGGCACTTCTCAGCGTCTTAAAAGATTCATCAGCATTTCTGAAATCAAGCGACCATCCCTCCTTGAGATCCAGTGTGTGCAGAATATCATCATTAAGCTGTTCTGCCGTAACTTTCTGCCCTTCATACTTCCCTACATAATTATATGGATCATTTCCATTCCGTATATTATAATCAGCCATCCAGTCCTGAATGTCTGACATGGCATTAACAGTATCGATCAGATCCCTGCTGGGATTCTCAAACGACGTACTGTTTATAGTCCTGAATTCAGCTATTTTATTATCTTCTACTGGCGGCTTATCAAGAAAGAAATATCCGAACGGAATATGTATCTTTCTGCTCATATTCTCCACCTGTGAAAAAGTAGGCTTCTTCCGACCTGCAATCCAGTCGCTCAGCCTTTCGACAATTTCGTCAGGAGCCATCAATGACTGTGCCTGCTCCAGCACCCACTGAAGGACGGTATTATTCAGTTGTAAGTATAAGCTGGCCATGATCATCGTCTCCTTCAGTCTGTCATTTCATCTTGCGTTCCATCTGTATTATATAATGGTTATGACTGATTTTCAAGAAATAGCCGAGTCAGTTTTCAGCGTAAATATTCCGATTTACGAGTAAAACTGACCCACCTTTTGTATCCGTCAAATGAACAATCCCCAGGATAACCTATCTCCCAGGGGCTTTCTCTTTGCTCGAACATGGCGATACTTTATTTGTAGTTCACGAAACCGATATTCTGCACCCCGTATCCTAGTGTATTGTTCAGATACTGGTCTATGCATTGAAGTGATACATCAAAATTCTTCTGCAGCTCCCCCGGTGACGAAGCACAGTCAAATCTGATCCTGTTCCGCAGGTCAATTTCCTCATTGGGATTTATCGTCAGTTCTCCGAATGAATCGACGAAGTCATTGGCAAAAAGGTTTACCTCATTCTCAGTAGTATTTCAGACGGGTTCATTCCGTGTATATGTCCTGTATGGATATATACCTGACATTGGCAGATGTGCTGATCTCATCCTCTACCCAGTCAGTGATGCCGCCGAGTGAAAAGATGAGGTACTGCCTGACATCATATGGCTGCACCAGTCTGCCACGATTCAGAAGAGTCTCGTACTCTTCTTTCCCGAATGATGAATTTTTGAACTTGCATTCGCCAATAACAGCGAACTTTGCGGCTTCGTCAAGGCCTACCACATCTATATCCGCCGGACACTTCTTCTCAGAGTCTGTGCCGCGCCATTTTCCGACTTTTGTAATGAATATATCTGAGGCTCCTGACAGGCTCTCCCTGAAGACGTATTCCTGGCATATCTCTTCAAAAATCGGCCCCATATATTCGTGTATAAACGGTCTTACCATGGTCTGATAATATTTTTCTCCGGCAAATCTCTCAATCGCACCTATGCCGTGTGATACAAAGCGGAACCAGAACCTGAACATACCGTCATTCAGAACGTACTGCGTGAGTTTTTTATTCTTTTCATTGAGAATCGGTATATCCTTGCGGATGATGCGTACAGCTTCGAGCTTCCGCAGTGCCTGCGAAGTCCTGGCGGTATCAAATCCGGTCTTCTCTGATATCTCATTTACATGGGTGCAGCCACCGCCGACAGCATTTACAATCGCAAAATACAGTGACACATCACGAAACTCCTGCTGTAGCAGGTTCTTTGGTTCTTCGTAGAAATATCCGGATGTACTGAAAAATTCATTTGTGATGTTCTCATCGAGTGACAGGGACGTATCAAACATTGAAAGGTACTTCGGTATGCCGCCGGTCACTCCGTACACTATGGCCTTTTCCTCAGGAGTATAATCAGGGACGAATCTGGCTGATGTCAGATAGTCAAGTGGCAGCAGATCGATCTGGCCGGTACGTCTTCCGAAAAGCGGGGACTTCTCCCCAAGAACTTCTTCTTCCATGAACGTGATTGATGAACCGCATAATACGAGCATCATGTTCATATTTTTCCATTCGTGATCGATCTCACGCTGTAGAACGGAAGCCAGCTCAGGATGGTTGATGGCGATATATGGATATTCATCGATTATAAGGAGCAG
Source organism: Candidatus Weimeria sp. HCP3S3_B5 (assembly GCF_052064335.1). NCBI lineage: Bacteria > Bacillati > Bacillota > Clostridia > Lachnospirales > Lachnospiraceae > Candidatus Weimeria > Candidatus Weimeria sp. HCP3S3_B5. The sequence continues at coordinate 85,852 of NZ_JBQHVU010000006.1, forward strand.
CCGCCCATTCTGTGTGCGCTTCTTCTCCTCTGATGTGATATAGGTAAACAGATTGCCATATGACCTGAAGCTTGGAGCCGATGCGTCAGGGCTGTAATGATGAAAAACTTCCTGGCTGAATTCTCTCAGGTTCTCATCATCCTTGCTTTCTATCCCGGTATAGAAGATGGTATCCTTGCCTTTGGCAAATTCATTGAGAAGCGTAGTTTTCCCGATTCTTCTCCTGCCATAGAGGATCATCATCTGGAAATCCGTATGGTTGTACATCCTGTTCAGTGCGTCAAGTTCGTGTATTCGTCCGATAAAGCTCATTGCGGTCGCCTCTGTACTAATATATAGATTACTAATCTATATATTAGCGTGTATATTGGGCGATGTCAAGTTGATAAATGGATTCTTCTTTCAGCTTTTTGAAAAATACAAGCCGATTTTCTCATATGGCAGGCACTCTGAAAAGACTGCATAGAGGCAGAGAGAATCTGCAATTACAATAATGATCTGATAGTGGCTGCAATCACTGGGCTAGTGTCTGCATTCAAGCCTGTATTTGATATCGAAAGCCAGACCGTATCAGATAATCCGCTGGTTGCAATTATCAGCATGGCGGCTTGCTTTGCTTCACTTCTGGTATACCTGATCAAGGGTACAGCATACTCACTGTACTGGTCCGTGAATGATGAGGTACTTCTTCATGCAATGAAGCTGTTGGATATACGGAGTAAAGGTGTGTGATGCTGGCTTCGTACTCCTTGAAAAAAGGCTGTTACCGTCATATAATACAGACAAGGCCTCTGTTCCGAACAAATTAAAAACAAAAAGTGAGGCTTCGGGATACTTTGTGGGTAAAATCCCCGCCTGCGGTTATAACTAAACATTGAAAGGTCACCTCATTTTCGGTATCATTATCAGCGACTAAACATCAATGATAAGGAGAAACGAGATGACCTCTTCCAATACATTACTCAAAAAGATCATCGGTGTCAAGGACGTTGTTGTGACTGATGCCGAAATTTACAGTGATCACGATGGCGTTACACACCTTACGATAGATGCACGTCCGAACTCATGGAACCGGAACAAGTGCCCATTCTGTGGACGTAAAAAACTTCCCGGATACGACAGACCATCACAATCTCTAAGGGTGTGGAGAGGCCTGGATCTTGGCGGAGTAATGGTGGACATCAGGTCTCAGACCAACCGCATCGTATGTCCTGAACATGGTGTAGTAACAGCTGATGTTCCGTGGGCCTACCCAAACAACGGCTTTACAAAGGACTTTGACATAGCAGGTAAAACTGGCAATGATACAGGCAAAAGACAGCCAGCTGTACCGTGGATACCGTCTTAAAGAGGCTCTCCGCATGATCTTTAAGAGCACTGACGCTGATAAGGCAGAGACCGAGCTAAACCGCTGGCTCTGGTGGGCGAGCCACAGCAGGATTCCCGTGTTTCATGATATTTACAAGAAGATCAAGCGGCATAAGGAGCATATACTGAACACCATAAAGTTCGGGCTGAGCAACGCCAGGATCGAGGCTACTAACAACAAGATCAAGCTGATAATCCGCAAGGCCTACGGGTTCAGGAACATACAAAATATGCTGGATATGGTCTACCTGGTATGTTCGAATATCAGGATACCACTTCCTAACAGAAAGTCGAGGAATAGATGAACGCAGTGATACTCAAAAGGAATGGAGTTTCTTACTTACCCACAGAGACTACCGAAGAGCCTAGTAAGAATTTCGTGACAGGTTGTGGATCTTGCAGTATTCGTCAACTGTCAGGCCGCTCTCATTCCTGTCTTTTATGATGTCAGCCCATGACTTTAACCTGATCTCTTTGGTTGCCGTGTCAATGTTCATAGTGAATCCTCCTTGGATTGGTTGAAAAAGTTTGAAAAGTTGAAAACGTGTATAAACTTTTTCAACTTTTCAAACCATTATCTCAGAGAATCCGCACTATGGCTAGATGACGGGTTATCTACCATTTACAAAACTGTGGACTATCACCTCCTTGGCTAATACTGTCTACTATTAAGAATCCATATAGTGTGACTGTCTAATAATAAGGATATTGGCAAATTCAACTGTCCTTACTTATGGGTATATTATAGAGAGTTAATTATCGGGAAATCCACGCTTATCTTTCGCCATATTTCCTTACAGCCTTTACTAATCTCAGTCAACCGAAGCAGGCCCTTTTACCTGATCGATAGTTCCACATGAGACGAAATCAAATTCTTCATCATGAATTCGAACAACATCGTATAGTCACCATTGTGATCAATCTGCGTTAATGCAGCCCGGTATTCATCCTTCCTCTCAATCTTGATATACATTGGCGGAAATCCGAACCGCATGAGTTCTTCGTTCAGAAAGCCTCTGCTTGTTCTTCCGTTTCCATCTCTGAAAGGATGAATCACCGTCAGGCGGTAATGGATTTTCAGCAGCTCTTTCAGGATCGTACTCTTAGAATACTCTCCAGCGTGATCTTCCAGATCCTTCTCCTGCTGATATAAGGAACTTATCTCCTTTGGAATTTCGTGCCAGTCACAAGTTTCAACATCGGATTTCGTAATAATCGCTGGTTCCTGTCGAAATTGGCCGCCAGTATCCGGAAAAGGAAATGTAGAGAACAAGAGCTTGTTGAGCTCCAGAATCTCATAAATTGTAAAACTCTTACTGCTATAATTCTCGAACACTCTCTGATAGAGCTTTGCATGACCGGCGATATGGCAATAAGGCTCATAATTCGGATTGCAGTATGAGCTTTTCTGCATATTGCTCTGCAAATCGTTTACGATCTCAGCTGCCGATTCAAGAGTTGCATGAACGCCCTCAAGCCGCGCATCATTATAGATATAGCTGTTCTCAAAGACCTGCTTGGCAAAGTCGGTCGACAAGTCTGTGGTTATGTCCGGCCACCTGTCGAAAAGATCAGAATATAGGCACACCTCAGACATCCCATATTCTTCTCTTTTCTTTGCTGGCTTATACTTCTTCTTTGCACTAACCGACGGTGCAAGATAGGTATAAAGATTACGAATTCTCCAATAACATGCCTCAAAGCTGGTCCCGAAATGATCCGCAATAATCAATACATCATCACAGGTAAGTTTCGTATCAACCTTCCCGCGCTGATCAATCTGCGCTTTTAATTCATCAGGCGGCATCAAAAAAGCCGAAGCAAATGCGTCCGCGTATTTTTCTATGATGTTCTTTGCCCCAGTCTCACAAATGAAGCTCTTTCCTTCTCGAGGATCCTTCAGATAATGGCAGAGTTCATGTGAAGCAGTAAAGCGTTGCCGGGTAATGGGCCTTTTTGCGTTTATTGCAACAAGGTCTACATCTCCATCCTTCATCGCCGGAAGGAAAAGGCCTTCTACATCTTTGAAATTTCTGAAGACAAAATGAATGCCTAGGTCTGTCAACACATGAAATGGATTGATTGGAAATGTTCTTTCATGTGTATTGAAATATTCCGCTGAGAAATATTTTGCCAGACCTTCGGCATCATTCCGGTATTTCTCGATAATATGATCAGGCAGCATCCATTAACCCTCCTGCTGTTGCTTTGCCATGGCTCTCTTGAAAGCAATAAGGTTCAATATTTCTTCCTTATCATCATCTTTAAGCTCGTTAAAATTACGAGCGAAAACTGCCTGATTCATATCGACATTTTCAGTATCCAGTAGATAATCGGCTGAAAGATGATACAACTTGCAGAAGCTTGTAATCTCATCCGAGTTTACCTTCCGATTTCCAAGCTCAATCTGAGTAACGGCTGATCTGCTGATTCCGAGGCAATTTGCCACATAGTCTTGCGAAAAGCCGAGTTTGAGCCTTGCTTCTCTTAATTTTTCATAAATGGTCTTCATGTCATTTGCCTCCTTCTGTCTAGCTTCCTTACTTTATGATAAGTAAATCCGTTCGAAATGTCAACTTATTTGTTTGATTTTCTAACATCGAGGGTAAAAAATGTTACTATGTGACCTTGTTATATATGGTAAACTAAAATTAAGTCAGATGGGGTGCGGACGTTTTTCTGGACCAATTATACGGTCAATCCAAGCTGTCTCCGGTACTGGATAGGGCTGATCCCTCCAAGTGATATCTTTATACGCTCCTCCGCATACCAGTGCATATAATCATCCAGGATCTTTATGAACTTGTCAATGGAGACATCCTGCCAGGAATGACCATAGAACATCTCGTTCTTCAGCCGGCCGAAGAAGCCTTCGCATGCCGAATTATCCGGCGAGCAGCCTTTCTTTGACATTGAGCGGATCAGCCCGGCATGTTTCATACATACTTTAGATTTCTTCGGCATAGTTTTTTCTTCGGCATAGTCGGAATGGACGATTGTGTACTCGCCCGGTTTCAGTGCCTCGATTGCCGCATCCAGCATCTGATTGACAAGATCAGCGTTCGGGGATGTTCCAATCGTCCACGCGACTGGAAGCCCGTCAAAGCAGTCGATAATCGGAGACAGATACACCTTTCCAGCCGGGATGGAGAATTCCGTGATGTCCGTCAGCCATTTCTGATTCGGCGCATCCGCATGGAAATCGCGCTTTATCTCGTTCGGGACCGCAGGGGTGATCTCGCCCTTATAGGAGTTGTATTTCCGCTTCCTTACACTTTTGACAGTGAGCCTGTCCTGTTTCATGAGACGGCGCACGACCTTCTCTGATACGGTCACGGATTCGCTCCTCAGGACCGCATGGATTCTCCGGTAGCCGTACCGGTTTGAGGATTCATCGAAAGCCTGCCGGATCTTTTCGCGAACATCCGCATATTTGTCCGGAGCCGCCATAGCGGCCTCCTGATAGAAGTAGCTGCTTTTTGACATCTGAAGAACGCTGAGCAGTGTCTTCAGGCGGTATCTGTTCCGGAGGGCGTCAATCACGACTGCCTTGTCATGATTCGTCAGACTTCCGAGACTGACGCCCTCCTCTTTTTTTATGACTTCTGCCGCCTTCTCAAGGACATCCCTCTCAACACGGAGACGAAAGACCTCCTCTTTCAGCTCACCGGCCTGCTTTGTAAGATCATTGACCTATGACTGAAGCTCTTCTATGGTGGCCGGCAGAACAATGAGGCTTTTCTTCCGGACAGAGTTCCGTGACCCACTGCTTCAGAAGTGCCCTGCTCGGATACCCCAGGGCCCGGATCGTCCGGGACGCGCATTTCCCATGCTCCATGTAATGCTTTACCGCGGCTTCTTTCTGCGCTCCATTGTATTTCGGTGACCGAACGGACTTTTTCTTAAGTCCATTGTCCCTGAGATACTCTTCGTACCAGTATCGTAGGGTCTTCCGCCCCGGGTAGCCGAGCTCTCGTATGACTGCGGCTGCGCTTTTGTCGTATTGGATGTAGAGCCGGACGGCTCTGATCCGATCATCATAGGAATACATGTGCGAATCTCCTTCTGGTCATTGTCGCAGTCCAGGTTTTTGTCCGCACCCCAAGTGGGTCAATTTTACTTGACAATCTACAGGCGGCAGCAGGCGTAAAGAGGTCTGTGAGTGTGAAGCTCCCAGGCGTGGTCTACCAGAGATATTTCCAGAATGTGCCGGCAAGGGACGTACAGGATATACTGGAAAAGGCGCTGAATCTGTATTTTCTGGAGAAGGGAGCGTGAGGGGTGTTCACACGTAAAGAGCTGGAAGCCATTGACAGAAATTACTTTGCAGTAATTGTGGCCAACGATTATGACGTGACTCTAATGTCGAAGAATACGCATCATGTCTGGCGGCTCCATAATGCCGAAATGCCGGATGGAAATATAGTAGTGATATTTCATAAGCATCATGCTTCAGATCCGTATCATTTCCATGGAAGATGTGGGACTTTGAATGGAGCTATGAGGGAGATAAAAAGACATGATCTGTTCCAGCTTAACGGCAGAAAACCTGTTGTCAGGCAGGCATGAGTGAGGGCGGCAGCACCAGATGACGGTTCTGCCGTTTTTTGTGCCCTGCCGAAAGATTGAGCAATGCGAAACGCCAAAGGCTCAAAAAGATGAAAATGGACCTGTTTCTTTTTCATCTTTCGGAGAGTCCCTGGGCATACAGGGCGAAGCCGACCAAGGCTGTCAGCAAGGCATATGACTCTGTAATGACGCGCCGGATTGATGAAGGTGACATAATAATCAGGACAATCGTGAGTATGAGGAGGAATCCGAAGGCATATATGATACGGGTAAGGTCAGGAAGGTCTTTCACAGCCTTTGATTTGTGGAGAAAATTCTCTTTTATTTCAGCGCTATGCTCACTATCTGATATCAGTCCGGCGATGCATGGAACCAGATAGAATCCGATCACAAGGGCTGATATCACGCGGCGTATAACAGGTCGATGGAGTAAATGAACAGCGACTATCCTTGAAGCCAGGTTTGTGAGCGTTGTTGTAAGAAGGTACATGAAGCCGAAAAGACAACGCGCCATGAATATGTATGGAGATAGAAAGTCCATATCCACGTCTATGCTGAAGACGCATATTATGGCTTCGATTATGGTCCAGAGCAAATCCTGAGAGAGTAGGAGAAGAATCAATGCCAATGTAATCCAGGAAGACCGACGCTCCTTTACGCGTTGATAAAAAGTGTTGTCCATTTATAAACCTCCGAAATGTTGTGAATAGAAAAAGCGTTCTCGTCTATGGCGGGAACGCTTTAAGGTGTTGGATGGCTTGGAAAGCCTGTAGTATTCAATTTTATCCTTTCACATATGCTTCTAATTCATTAGGATCCACTGGTGGATAATCATCTTCATCCATGTCATCGCTATAGTCTTCAGTGAAGTTCGGGATGGTGAGGACTTCGCAGCCGATGCTATTAGTTACATCTGGCCCATCGTTATAGGTGTTTTCAGGGTATTCGTAGAGAGAAATGCTGACTTCAAAATCTCTACCGCAAGAATCACATACATCTGTGGCAGTAAAGCGGTCTTCAATTTCGGCACCCATGTCTCTTTCGTCTATGGCAGATGAATCCATGTCGAAGCTGTCGATTGGTATAGTCTGTTTATTGCCGCATTTGGAACAGCATACTTCCGCTGGACTTGTCATTATAAATCTCATAAAAATCTCCTGTCATGAATTCACTGGAGCCATAAGTGATGCTGGAACCTTAAATGGCTCGTCTGAGTTTGCTGAGTTACATGGTCTGCAAAGTGGAACAATGTAGCTTTTCATGCTGGAACCGGTCTTTTTAACATGCCCTCCGACTTCTGCGTCGGCTATTTTGCAGATCTGACATTTACAGTCTGCGAGTTTAGGCTTATCAGGGTTGTGATCGGCCATGTATTTATTCCAGTAATCTTCCCAGGAATTGAAGCCATCAGGAAGTTCATCAGCTGAGCCGTGTCTGTTTTTAACTTCTATCTCATGATTATTCTTTATCATAGATAATCCTTTCTATTGATTTGTTGGATGGGTAAAATCTTTTCTTTCTATGTAGAATAAAATCCCGCACGCCGGGGAGATGGCTCCGAAGGGAGCCACAGCGTGTGGGATAGTAGTATCAAGATTCATGTCCGGGGAATTACAGGGTTCCGGGACTGTGAATTGTCAAATTGTGATGTGATTCGAAGGATTGGGTATTACTTCTTGTCGGTCTTCTTGGTTACCTTTGTTGCCTTTGGTCCCCAAACGGTCTTTCCGGCATCTGTCTTCTTGTAAGCCTTAACCTTGACTGTAACCTTGGCACCCTTCTTAACCTTAAGAGAGGTCTTTGTGCCAGCTACGTTCTTAGCTACCCACTTACCAGAACCAACCTTCTTGTAGACACGATAGAGTACGTTAGCACCCTGTGACTTCCAGGAAACAGATACAGCAGCACCCTTCTTGTTAGCTACCTTAAGTCCGGTAACCTTTGAAAGAGTAAGTGACTCTCTATAAGTGATAGAAAGCTGCTTATTATCATTATCAACGATTGAATGATCTGTTGCTGAGATATCTCCTGAAGGTTTAAAGGTAACTACCTGAGTACCCTGAGTTGTAGGATACAGATAGAAAGTAGTGAATCCATCAGCCTTCTTCTCATCCCTTGTAGCAGTCATAATATTCTGGTTCAGAGGATCACTACCGTTGTAAAGGCTTGTCGAAGTGATATTTGCGTGTGTATCGTTCTTGTCGATGGCATAAGCAAGAGTTACCTTCAGAGTGGTGTTTCCATCAAGACGAAGCTCTGGAACAGCAACAGCTGAATCCTTTGCTGAATCGTAAACTACCTTGCCTGTTGTAACATTCTCAATCTTCGTAACTGAGTTACGTACTCCTGCAACAGAATCAATACGAACTACCTTGTAGGCTGTTCCTGCACCAGCGTTATAGGAGATAAGGAGGTTCTCCACCTTACCCTGAACTCTTGCTACATGAACTCCCTTGAAGGTAGATCCAGCAACCTCGTTAGAGAAGTTTGCATCGTTTACAGCCTGAGTCGGAGCATAAGAATAGAGAGTCTTTGCTGCGTGAAGATCATCACCCTTTACAAGTGCTCTTACGGTAACACCAGACTTAGCGATTATATCGTTGAAGTTGATGTCTGACTCAAATGACTTGTTGTCCTCAGCTCCAGCTACTGTACCGATCTTATAAGCGTCAGCAGCCTTGATCTCAGGATCCTTCTTGTCAACTACTACAAATACATAGTTGGTAGAAAGAGCTGTTGTGCTGGTTGCTGTCGAAACAAGTTTGATAGCTGCAACACCTGTGGTAGCATTCGGAGCTAATGTAACAACGCCATTGCTCGATACTCCTGTAACGGCTGATCCACGCTGTCCAGCAAGAGAAGCTGTAACGATGGCTCCGCTTGTTGAAACGATGTTAAGAGCTTCTGTGACGTTTGTCGGCTCTGTACCTGTTACGTCGATCTGAACATACTTGATCTGTGATGCAGCGAGCCCCTCCTCAGTAGGAATTCCAGCTCTAACTACAGAAGCATAATCAACTCCATTCAGGACATCCGCCTGGTCCTTATCGACACCTGTTACTGCAGGTACATCATAAGGAAGTGCATTAACCTTAAAGTAAACTCTGAGCTGCTTAACGATGTTGCCGTTGATCTTTCCTGTAACTGTTACATAGAAAGAATCGGTCACTGTTGTAGCCTTAACTACTCCAGCATCGCTAACAGTGTTCTTTGTGTTGCTTGACTCATAAGAAAGAGTCATACCTTCACTCTTGTAAAGATGCTTAGCAAGATCATATGAGTTTACTGACTTTACATCAAGGATAACCGGGTTGGTATCGCTCTCACCGATCTCAGCGCTGTCAGCTGTTCCGTCAGCGGTAGCCTTAAGGGCATACTGAGAAGTTCCAAGAACAGTCAGAGGAACCTTGGTCTGAGCGATCTGACTTTTGTTGGAGACTGTGATAGTAGCCTCAGTAGTGCCAGCGTGCTTTGCAAAAAACGTCTTTGTAGCTGTGCTATAAACAGCAATCACATCATCACTTGTGATGCTAGCTACATCTGCATCTGCGGCAACTGTAACAATACCTCTGCCTGAAACAGTCCAGTTAGCAGCTTCAGCAGTCTTGAATGAATTAAGAGTAGGGTTTGTAGAATCTGAAAGCTTTGTGCCGTCTGCCTTTCCTACACTTTCCACTTCAAGGGCATCTGTCTTATCAACAGTTCCGAGTGACATTGTATAGCTTGAAGCTTTAAGTCCGAGAGTATAGGTCTCGTTCTGTGCAAGTTTTACATTTACAGTCTTGTAACCTACAAGAGTGTAGTCAGTGTTGTCTGTGTTTGCTGTGTAAGCAGCTAAGATGAACTTACCTGCTACAAAATCATCTGAGCTAGCCGAACTCTTTCTTGCAAGAGTCAGCTTACCTTTTTCAGCCTTGAAGTTGATTTTAGTGTTTGTTCCCTGAACTTCACTTGTGTAAGTGGCATGAGTGAGAGTAGTTGTAGTAGGCGCAGTTAATGAACCACCGACTGTCGCATCTGACACCTGCTGATAGTAAAGATCGCTACCGTTGTAGCTCTTTCCTCCAGCTGTGATCACGCTTGGCTTCAAATCCATACTAAAGTCGTTGGTGTTTCTGAGATAGACAGTATCATCAACTCCCTGGAAGATAGCCTTTGAAGCATCATCAAGATGATCCTGAGCCGCTTGGGCGTCAGCAGTGTTGGTATAGTTAACCGTTAACGTCTTAGCTGTGTGTGAATCGTAATTGATCTCAAAGGTGTAGTCTGTACCTGTTGTTGCATTTCCAGCAAATGAGATAACAACAGTGGTCGCACCGTTCTTATCCCCAGCCTTAGCAGCGATGCTGTTAAGAGTGAAGACATCTGATGCACCAGTAAGAGCTGCTCCGTCCTGTTTCACTGTAAGACCTGTGTCCTGAGCAGTGCCGCCTTTCTTGGCTGTGATTGTTGCTTTATCAATAGCAGAAGCTGAGCTGTTCTCAAATGTAAGAGTAAGAGAACCGCCTGCTTTTACTGTAGCTGTAGTCGCACTTAAAGCAGCATCATTTGTTCCGTCAAGAGTTACTTTCGCGCTTGCGTTTGTAGCCTGGACAGTAGCAGCCTGTGCCTCAACTACGCCCTGAAGTCCAAGTGTGCTAACAGGAGCGAAGGTAAGTGCAGTAGCGGCTGCAAGTACGATAGCTAAACCTTTTTTCATGTTTAACATTTTTTATTATTCCTCGCTTTCCGAAGGGCAGGGGTTAGTGTCTAGGGAGTAGGGGTCAGGGTTACTGAAGTTTAGTCGAATCTTGAGATTCTGATAATACTAAAGCTCCAAAACCCTGGACCCTGGGCCCTTGGCCCTATCCCCTTCCTTCATCATGGAATGTTTATCATGGTACACGTGAAGGAGCGTCCTCCCAAACCACTCGCACAGCCGAGGCGATAGACTGTCGCGGATGCGTCCCGCTATGTCAATCTGGCTGTGTTTTCTTCACAGTCCTTGGGGAGAGCCTTTCCTCTGGCGATCAGGACCGCATACATGATAGAAGCAATCCGTCAGGCCGCAGGATCGGATAGCACCTTACGCTGCTAGTGCCTTACTCCTTCGGACGCTTAAGACTTTATACCAAAAAAGCCCCTCCGGCCATTGCCAGAGGAGCTCCTTTACTATGTTATTGATGTAAATAGATTTTTCTGCCTCATTATCTTCAAGAATTTCTTCCGAAATAATTAAAGCTTTTTTCAAGGAAGACGATCAGGGCAGCAGTTCACCTGTTCCTTTTATCTGATCAGAACCGTGCAGCTCTCTGCTTCTGCGCTGATGCTGCCGCTTGCTGTCTTAAGTGTCCTGGTTCCTGCTGTCTGCTTATCGATACAGACCTTCCAGTCTCCTGAAGGAAGGCTGATATCCTCAGACTTCTGATTAGGGTTGAAGATCACAAGGATCTGCTGTGCAGAATCTCCTGAGCTCTTACCATCGATAGTGTATGCGATCACATTATCACTGGTTCCGCTTAAGAATTTTACAGAAGAATCTATCTCGCTGCCGCTTGTCATGCGAAGAGCCGGATGCGCCTTTCTGAATGAGATCAGGCCCTTGTAATAATTATAGACATCCTGGTACTCCTTCTTTCCGAGATTATCCCACTTGAAGGCGTTGATGCTGCTTGCTGAGAAATCCTTATAAGCCTCATAATATGCCTTCAGGCATGATGCATTTGAGCTGTAGCTGTTCACCCAGAAATCCCTGCCGTTTACTGTCTTTATATCATCGCTTTCATCGTGCTTCACTCCTGACGGAAGCTCCTTTGAACGAAGCATCTCCTCTCCGCCCTGCATGAACGGTATTCCCTCTGAAAGGAAGACTATCGATGAAGCCAGATTGTTCTGGGCTATGAGCTCGCTTCTGTCCTTTGCCTTTGACGAGCCCTGAAGCCTGTCAAAAAGCGTATCATTATCATGGCATGATACATAGTTTATGGTCTGAGAAGCTCTGTTTTCTGTCTTAAGCCAGCTTGCTGATGCTGTTACTGACTGTCTGATATCTGAAGCTTTGCTGCTGTTTCCGCTGGCATATCCTCTCTCGGTGAAGTTGAACACGCCGCCCTTTGCACCGTCACGGATCTGGTCATTGAAGTATCCCACCTGCGGTGTCGCTGCGGAATTATTCTGCGTTGCAAATGAAAGCCCGGTCTTCGTCGGATTGGTCTCGTTATTCCATCCCTCGCCGTAGATAATGATCGAAGGATCTATCTCATGGAGAGCCTTTACTATCTGGTTCATGGTCTTCGTATCGAACAGATAGGACTGGTCTATCCTGAATCCGTTGATATGATACTCCTTTGCCCAGTATACAAAGGAATCCACTATGTATTTGCGGTTCATTGCACGCTCTGTGGCGGTATCATTGCCACAGAATGAGCCGTTGGAATTCGGTCTCGAATAGTAATCCGGAACTATCCTGTTTATGCAGAAATTGTCCTTTGATGCTACATGTCCATAAACCACGTCCATGACTACGCTCATGCCGTTCTGGTGAAGGGACTCGACCATTTCCTTGAACTCCTTCACACGGACTGCACCCTTTGACGGATCTGTGGAATATGACCCCTCCGGTATATTATAGTTCTCCGGATCGTAGCCCCAGTTGTACTGGTCTGTATCCTTTGACTCGTCTACCGAGCTGAAATCATATACCGGCTGGAGCTGCACATGCGTAACTCCCAAATCCTTCAGATAGTCGATTCCTGTTGTCTGTCCTGAAGAATTCTTTGTTCCCTTCTCTGTAAATGCTAGATACTTGCCCTTGTTCTTCATTCCTGAAGACTTATCGTTTGAAAAATCTCCGACATGAAGCTCATAGATAACTGCATCTGTATAGTTCTTGATCTCGTTTGGATTCTTGTCATCCTTCCATCCGGCCGGATCTGTTGAGGATAAGTCTATTACCATTCCTCTCTTACCGTTTGTGCCGCTTGTACGGGCATACGGATCGATCACATCCTTTGCTGTCCTGCCATCGGTCGTGACATCATAGGTATAATATACCCCGTTCTGATCTCCTGCCACCTTTACTGACCAGGTTCCCTTTTCCTTCTTCTTCAGGGAGACTGTCTTTATCAGATCATCGGCTCCCTGCCTCCCTGACTTATAGAGATTGAGCTTTACCTTGCTGGCAAGCGGGGCCCAGAGCCTGAAGGTCGTCGCGCTGGCCTTATAGCTGGCTCCCAGATCATTTCCCGTATAGGTATAGGCCTTTTCAAATTCCTTTGTCGAATAATAGTCCGGTGTTGTGACCCTGGTCTTTACGCCATCATATGTCACATAGGTGGTGTATCTATATGAGATAGGCTTTTTAAGTGTAAGCGTGTACACATTCTTAGCTGCCTTTACCTTGCTTATGGCAAATTTCTTCTTGACAGAATTCGTGACAGAGAATGCCTTCTTTGCATCTGTCTTTTTATCAAAGGCCTTCATCATTGTGACGCTGATACTTGTCTTTGACGCTGATGAAGCCTGTGCTACTGTGTTCCCGAATTTCGTCGCATATCCCTCTATTCCGGAGAATACATACACATCAAGCTTTCCCTTCTTTGCTGCCGACAGATCTATGCTCTGATCCTTATCGACATCCTTTCCGGCCCAGCTGTCTCCGCCCTTCCTCACTATAAAGGAAAGCTTGTCCCCTCCAGCCGGTACTGTAAAGCTCGTCACGGCACAGCCGTTCTTATCCGTTTTCTTCTGGAATTTTCCTGCTGTCCCGTCTACTCCATCTGCCCAGAACCATACGTCCCAGTCGCTGTACTTGCCGTCGCTTCTGTAATAATGAAACGACACCTTCGTCTCTCCTGCTGCCATCGCATCCAGCCTGATCCCCGAAAAGATCGACAGGACCATAATGAATGCACTAACAAGCGCTGATACTTTCCTTAGTTTTTTCCTCATTTATTCCTCCTTTGCAATCCCAAAGCTGTACGGATCTTGTTCAATCCGCACAACTCTAAACTAAAGTATCAGCTAAAATTCTAGCATTATGCACAAAGGCATGGTATATAAATTTTCTTTGATATATATCACTTTTATGAGAAGTAGGGATCAGGCCCCTCTTCACCCCTGACACCTCCCATGCCCGCACTTATACTCTCCATCATGATGATCGCAGTTAGCCTCGGTGCCTGCATCAAGCGTCCCTGCTATCAGTGCCTTTACGGCCTCATCGGTGCTTCCGCTTACTCCGGCACAAAGCCTGATCCCTGCTGCCTCAAGCGCCATCTGTGCGCCTCCTCCTATGCCTCCGCATATAAGCGTATCTACGCCTGCAGTCTTCAAGATACCGGCAAGTGCGCCACAGCCTTCTCCGTTTGTATCAAGGATGTCCGAGCTTATTACATTTCCATCCTCTATATCATACACCTTAAACTGCTGTGTCCTCCCGAAATGCCCGAATACATTTCCATTGTCATAGGTTACCGCTACTCTCATTGTCTTTTCTCCTTTGCTTCTGAGCTCTATGCCTAAGTCCTTCCCATCCATGTCGATCGTGATATGTCCTCCGCCCTGAAACCTTGCCGGCATCCTTTACCTTCCTTTCAAAAAAATAACAGCGCATTCCTTCGAATGCACTGTCATAATATCATATGCTTATATGAAAGGACAAGAGACTTATAAAACACTAGCCTTCAAAATAAAGACTTACTGTAGTGCCTGCCCAGCTCATGCTTTCTGGATCTGTCTACCATGAAGGATGGCTCAAATACCTTTTCTATATCCTCCGCCGGAATACCTGCTCCGCTGTCTCTTATACCAAGCGATTGATGGCATCGACCCCTTAGATCTCCAGCAGTCCCGCATACTCCTTCAGTGCATCCGACATATCTCCTGCGAGGACCTTCTTTGCGAGGGTCTTGCCGAGCTGGACGCCTTCCTGGTCGAAGCTGTTGACATTCCAGAGGAAGCCCTGGAACATCACCTTGTTCTCGAAATGTGCAAGCAGCGCACCGAGTGCCTCAGGAGTAAGTCTTTCTCCTACTATGATGCTTGAAGGTCTTCCTCCCTTGAAATTCTTGTTCAGGTCCTCGTCCTCCTTACCGCAGGCGAAGGCTATGATCTGTGCAGCCACATTGGCCTTTAGCTTCTGCTGGCTTGTAGAGCCCTGGATAGTGAAATCGTTTTCAAGCTGACTGTCCTTGAATCCGATGAACTGAAGCGGTACTATATCCGTTCCCTGATGGAGAAGCTGATAGAAGGAATGCTGTCCATTGGTTCCCGGCTCACCGAAGATGACCGGTCCGGTAGGGTATGAAAGGCTTTCCTTGAATCTGTTTACCGACTTACCGTTTGACTCCATATCGAGCTGCTGAAGATGAGCCGGGAAACGTGAAAGCGCCTGAGAGTACGGAAGTATAGCCGTGCTTGGATATCCAAGGACATTTCTCTCATAGACACCGATCAGGGCATCGAGCATATCCGGATTCTTCATAGGATCAGCCTCTTTGGCGAGCTTGTCCTCCTCGGCTGCCCCGTTTAAGAAGGCTGCGAATACCTCCGGTCCGAATGCAAGTGAGAGGACTGCGCCACCGACTGCCGATGTAGATGAATATCTGCCGCCGATGTAGTCATCCATATAGAAGGCTGCCAGGTAATCCGGGCTGTCTGCAAGCGGAGAGGTCTCACTGGTGACAGCTATCATATGCTTTGAAGGATCGAGTCCGTCCTTCTTCAGTGCATCCATAACGAATGACTGGTTGGTCAGAGTCTCAAGAGTCGTTCCTGACTTGGATACAAGGATAAAGATGGCATGAGCCACATCCACCTCAGCAAGAACTGCCGAAGCGTCATCAGGATCTACATTGCTGATGAAGTGAGCATCCATAAGGAACTTGCCGTTCTTTTTTGCCCAGTTCTCAAGTGCTATATACATGGCACGCGGACCTAAGTCACTTCCGCCGATTCCGATCTGTACGACCGATGTGAACTTCTCTCCGGCCTCATTTACTATCTCGCCCTTATGTACCTTGTCGGCGAAATCAGCTATCCTCTTCTGCTGCTCCACATAGAAGCTTCTCTTGTCAGCTCCGTCAGCAACTACGGCGTCGCCTAGCTGACCTCTGGTCAGATGGTGGAGGACAAGTCTGTTCTCTCCTGTATTTATGACTGCGCCATTATAGAGCTCCTTGAACTTGTCAGCGAGCTGCGCCTCATTTGCAAGAGCTGAAAGGCTCCTTAATATATCATCATCTACCTGCTTTGCGGCATAATCATATGTAAAGCCTGCTGCCATAGGGATCTGATACTTCTTTACCCTTCCGGCTCCCTCTTCTCCGCTCATAACAGACTTCAGATCTACAGGGGAAGACTGCTGCAGCTCTTTGAATGATGCTAAAGTGTCCAGGTTATTCCAGTTTGTCATTTATTCTACCTCCAGTAAATGTCTCTTGACATTTTCAGAATGCATTGTATCATAAAAATGTTGGTTTGAATATACCAACTTTAAAAAAAACACGAAAATTTAACTTTTCGTATTTTTTTGACTTTTCTGAAAATCGTCCCCGTTGCGCAGGCCATACGGTTTCATTTTATCAGACATGAGGCATGACCATCTAGTGTTACGAGGCGAGTTTAAGAAGCTTTGATTGTGAAAGGTTATTATAATGTCTAAGATCATTCTTACCGGTGGCGGCACTGCCGGCCATGTGACTCCAAATATCGCTCTGATCCCGGCTCTTAGGGAGGCCGGCTTCACTCCGGTCTATATAGGCTCCTACAATGGTATAGAAAAGGACCTGATCACAAAAGAGGGCCTTGAGTATCACGGTATAAGCTCCGGCAAGCTCCGCCGTTACTTTGACTGGAAGAACTTCTCGGATCCCTTCCGTGTACTGAGGGGCTATGCCCAGGCCAGATCTCTTCTGAAGAGGATTCGTCCGGCTGTCGTATTCAGCAAGGGAGGCTTCGTCTCTGTGCCTGTAGTGCTTGCTGCCAAATCCCTTCATATACCAGCTATCCTCCATGAGTCAGACATGACCCCGGGTCTTGCAAACAGGATCGCCATGAAGGGCGCTGTAAAGATCTGCTGCAATTTTCCTGAGACCCTTTCCTATCTTCCTGAGGGCAAAGGAGTCCTTACTGGCTCTCCTATAAGACAGGCCCTTCTCCATGGAAGCAGGGATAAGGCCCTTGAATTCACCGGCCTGACCGGCGCCAGGCCGCTCCTGCTTATAATCGGAGGATCGCTTGGCTCTGTCTTTATCAATAATGCTGTAAGGGGAGCTCTTGATGACCTGCTCCGCGATTTCGAGATAATCCATCTTTGCGGAAAAGGAAATCTTGACCCCTCGCTTGACGGCAGGAGCGGCTATGTCCAGTATGAGTACATTAGCAAGGAGCTTCCTGATCTTTTCGCTGCTGCCGACCTTGTGATCTCAAGAGCCGGCGCCAATGCCATCTGCGAGCTTCTGG
Organism: Candidatus Weimeria sp. HCP3S3_B5; assembly: GCF_052064335.1. NCBI lineage: Bacteria > Bacillati > Bacillota > Clostridia > Lachnospirales > Lachnospiraceae > Candidatus Weimeria > Candidatus Weimeria sp. HCP3S3_B5. The sequence goes on from NZ_JBQHVU010000006.1 coordinate 103,231, forward strand.
CCCTGAGGAAGCCTAATATCCTTATCCCTCTGTCAAGAAACGCATCTCGCGGAGACCAGATCCTAAACGCTGCCTCCTTTGCAAAGCAGGGCTTCTCATATGTGATAGAGGAGGAAGATGTGACTGAGAAGACTCTTACTAATGCCATACGTCATGTGACATCACACAGGGACGAATATATAAAGGCCATGTCAGACAGCGCCCAGATGGACCCGATCCAAAAGATAGTAGCTATTATAAAGGAAGCAGCAGATAAGCAGGGCTAAAGGCCCAGTCTGATATCATGCGCATCATACCAGATGAAGCCATTCCTGGCACAATATGAGCCTATCTGCTTTCTCATATCCTCTCCGGCCCGGTATTCGATCAGGAATACCTTAAGGCCGGCCTTTCTGGCTCTGGCGAGATAGCTCTTATAATATTCCCTTACGCTTTTTTTCTGCCTGCAGTACCTGTATCTTGTCTTATTATCACTTTTTCTTATGAATACTGTTCTTGTAAAGACAGACTCCTGACATATACCATCGAAGGCAACCTGGTCCTTTTTTATGGCCTGACTCACAAAGGTATCGCCTCCATTTACTATGATGCTCATATCATAAGCCTTTAGTCCGCTAAGGATAGAGACAAGGCCCTGATAGATATCCTCAGTATGGTAATGGTAATATACGTCTGCATTATCTACGAAAAATCCATCAAGTCCAATAGAACTGTAATACTCTCCTCTGTCCTTTATCAGAAAATCCTGCCAGGCGGTATCTGCCACATTGATCCAGTACTCATCTTCCCAGCCCTGATACGCTCCAAGCCTTAATTCCCTGTAGCTGTCATAGTAGGGCCTGCAGGTCTCTATAGAGCCTGTATTCAGATATCCGTATACCCTGACTCCCTTTCTATGAAGCTTTCTTATATCCGATTTATGAAATTCATCCGGATCTATCACCACTGTACTGTAGGAATACATGCGGCTAAGCTTCTCTCTGCCTGCTGCCGTAAATACCCCGAAATCCTTCTTGTCTGCGGCTTGAGAGGTCAAGGGCAGGCAAAAAAGAAGGGCTGCCGCCATAAGGATAAAGCAGAGCCCGGCCCTTCCCTGTCTTTTTCTCACTGCGCGAGTTTCTCTGCGATCTCTCTTATCTGATCCTCTGAAAGGCCTGCATGTGTAAAGCCAAGAAGTCCCTTATTGTTCGGAGCGTCCTTGTATCTCGGGATCAGATGAAGGTGGAAATGAAATACTGACTGACCTGCGATCTCACCGTTATTCTGCAGGATATTGAAGCCGTCACAGCCCAGAACATCCTTCATATGTATGGCAAGCTTCTTTGCAAGAGTAAAAATAGCTGCCGCCTCCTTATCTCCCAGCTCGAATATGTTGGCATAATGATTCTTCGGAAGGATAAGGGCATGTCCCCGGCTCACCGGATCTGCATCAAGGATCACTGTGAACAGGTCGTCCTCATATATCTTATTGGTCGGGATGATCCCGTTTGCAAGCTTGCAGAAAATGCAGTTATCATCTGTCTTCATCGTAAAACCTCCTGTGTCATATACATAAAGCTAAAACTGAAATATCTGGTCAAGTGTCCTCAGGTCAGCAAAGGTACCTCTGGCACTCATATCACCTGTGTTGAAGGCTCTCTGAAAGGTTTCCCTGCCTGAGGTGATCTCATTCATAGCGCCCTCTGAAAGATGGATAACAACCTTTGCATCGTCTCCATTTCCATACTCAGCACTTATCTGATCGCCCTTTGCCCGTATCACAAGTGGCTGATCCCTGCCCTCTATATGAAAGGCAGCAGTCATGTCAAGTCCATCCTTTCCATGAAAATGCGACTGAAAAGCATTAATAAACTCTGTTTCGGCCTTCTCTGCATTCTCTCCAAGCAGATTGCGATAAATGGATGAAAGGTCACTTATATCCTTCTTCTGCTGTGCTACATAGGCATCATCAGAGACATATTCCGAAAGCTGCTCGCTTTCCTGGGGAGTAAGCTGCATGGTCCTTGTACGAAGCACCGACCGTCTGACTGCCTGATTGCTGCCCGGAAGGGACCTTGCGTGGGACGAAATCGTCCGGTAGAGATTCTCGGCTCTCTTCTCTATTATCCTGTGATATTCAGGATTGTCACGAAGCTCCGAAGTCCTTTCGACATAGCCGCATAGTCCGCCGCAAAGCTGACCTCCAAGTATCTGCCAGGCATTCTCCAGAGTAAGCACGGCTTCCCTCTCTCCATATGTAGTGGAAATAACGACCGGCTGCATATATATACCGGCTATCTCCTCCTTGTCACCGTAGAACCAGCATGCGTCAAGGAACTGGGTCATATAGCCCCCGATCCCCAGCCACTCAACTGTGGTCGCAAGGATTATCCCATCGACTCCCTTCAGTGTAGAAGGAAGTGTCGAGATCGAATTCTTAGCTTCGTATATATTGTACCTCTTCACCTCTACCCTGAGCTCACCAAGGACCTTCTCGATCTGTGAAAGCACATAAATAGTAGGATCGTCGAGTACCCCTCTGCCTCCATAGTATATATTTATCTTCATAGATATGACACCCTCCATGTCTGTGGCAACTGTTTATAGTTTACCACAAAGGGAGGCTATTTCAAATACATTATACGATATGATAGGCCACATCGGCGAATACTATCCTGTCCATCCTGTTAAGTCTTTGTCTCTTATTATAGGACAGGAGCTCTCCATTCAGATATGTCCCGTTCGTGGAATTAAGATCCTCAATGTAAAAATCTCCATCCTCCCTTGTGATCACAGCATGATGGCGGCTCACAACTGCCGAATGGAGGACTGCATCGTTTTCTCCCTCCTGACTTCCTATCCGAAACCTCCTGGTCTGTATCTGATAGTTGTTCTCGGTTCCCTTCCCCTCATAGACCAGCAGTCCTTCAAAATGGTCCTTAGCCTCTCTCTGTTCCACAGCAACATCTGCCTTTCTCATAAATACAGTCTTCTGTCGAAGCTCTGTATCCGGATCAAATACAAAATCATCTGCTATATCAAAAGCCTCTTTCTTCTCTTCCCTGCTGCCCCTCTCCTTTTTTAGAAGCCTTGTGATCCCCGGAAACTTATCCATCAAAAGACCCTTCAGCTTATCCGAAAGCGACGGTTTATCCACTCTTTTCTTACTGACCGGCGGATCTGCCGGTGTCTCGTCTTTAATAACATCGTTTTGAATCGGTTTTGCCTGGCCCTGTTCCTCCTCCCTTATGCTTATCATCCTTTCAGTAGATGGCATCATATCCACAGGATCAGCCGTCTCCATCTCCTTCCTGATAGTTTCAGCCAGTTCATCAATGGTCACAGGATTCCGGCACATCTCATAAAGCCTGTAAACAAGCCTTGCCACCTGGTCCCTGGCATCGTCCACCTGGTCCATATAAAATTCAAAAAATTTAAGCAGCTGACTGGCCGGGCTTTCATGCAGCAGCGGACAGTAGCATAGTCTGACATTCGGCTTATCCTCCCTGTCAAAATAGACCGCTCCCGGATCCATAAGTATATTCTCATCTCTTATCAGATACTGGGAAAGCAGGGAAAAGCCTCTTGCTATACTGCTTACTGCCATATAGAGATTCTCTATAGTGACTCCCTCGGTCCTTACTATATCCTTTAAGGACCTCAGGCCTGTAATGTCATACCAGACCTGCATACCCCGGTCCAGCTCGACCATATAAAAGGATAGAAGCAGCCTCACAGAATTCTGTCTCAGCATCTCCTGCTCATACCCGTCCTCTCCTTCCTCTCCTGACAGAATCATATAGCTTCTGCTGGCGCTTCTCTGGTAGCTTACCTCCATCTCTCATTCCTCCTTTTTATCTCCCTTGTCAGTGATCTTTTCTGCCATATCCTTTGCGACAGCTATTTTCCTGAATTCAGAAACCGCATTTATCTCCGGCGGTTTCCTGTCTGATATTTCCTTATATGTCTCCCCATAGAGGCTTATGGTAAGCAGCAGTACTCCTATGAATATCAGAAGAGCCAGGCCGAACATCCAGGTCGCCTCCAGGGTCAGATATGCCTTTTTCTTTCCTTTCATGATCCCTCCAGCAGCAGGGTTATCAGGGCTCCTGCTGTGATAAATGGTATAAATGGCAGCCTGTAGTCCTTCCCCTTCTTTAGGAAGGCTGCCGCAATAAAGGCAGCTGCTCCTGCCAGCAGACTTGATGTAAATATAAGGCAGATATTTCCAGCAAGACCAAGATAAGCTCCTGTAGATGCTATGACCATTCCGTCTGCTTCTCCCATTGTCTCCGGACAAAGCCTAGAAAACAGCCATATAATAAGACCGCAGGCCACTCCTCCTGCTGCATCCGCGACCGTAAGCCGTCTGCTTATGAGAAATGCTGCCAGACCGCTTGCCATAAATATATACAGCAGGACCTGATGGACCTCCCTTTCCTTTATATCCTCTATGCTAAGGGCCAGAAGAAGGCTTAGCATTATCATGCGTTCCATGTCTCTCCCCCGATCCGCACTTGCTGCAGGGGCGGTATTTCTTTACTGCCTCCTCTCTGGTAAGTGTCTTTACAGTGCGCTTTAGCCTGCTGCATGACAGAGATGAATGTGCCCTGGTACCGTAATCAGTATAGTAGAACACTCCCGATATAGCATCACCACAGCTCTCACATGGATAGTATTTATGACCGCTTTCGCTGCGGAGTCCTCCCAGGGCCGACACCTGGGCCGTATGGATCGAGAGTCTGATATAGGTACAGGAAAGACTTGTATGATATACGCTTCCATTCTCTGTCACATATACTATGCCTCCGTCCCCTTCTCCCTCTGCCGGATCAAATCCGTTCCACCGCCTGATACAGATCCTGTTTCCCAGCTCATATCCTTTTTTGCCAAAAAGCCTCTGACCTGCGAGCAGAGGCATCAGATAGCCGGCTCTTACATCTATATCCTTCTCATTCACCTCAGTCTGTGCGAAATCGATAAAGAGCAGGTCATGAGACAAGAATCCTGTGCTTACTCCGTTTTTCTTCAGGAGGGCCTTTGACGCAGCATAGACGCTTATCGGCGTTATTGCCTCCTTTTTCTCCCCTATAGTCACAACCCCTGCCAGTGCCAGATGCGCGCTGCTTTGATAAACCGTGGCGAAAAGTCCCCACTGGAAGGACAGAGCGCGGAAGATAAGCAGAAATACCAGCACAAAAAATGCGAATAACGGCAGAAGAGCTGCTGCTTCATAGGTATAGAATCCCTCTTTCCTGTTTTTTCTTTTTTTCATAAAACCCTTAATAGTACGCTGCCCCGGAACGGTGCCCCTGCCATTAGTAAAAATGATTGAGGTTTCTGGAAAATGATGTATTCATGTGATTGCCTGACTGAAGGGAATTGTCAAATGTATCAGGGACACCCTTCAGGAACAGCGTCCATATCTATTTCTTCTGGTAAAGATAGCTCATGCTGCACTTCTTCTCTATGGTAAGTATAGGAAATGCCCTGTCATAAAGCCTGAATATAGAAAAGAATGCCGGTGCCGACTTATAGCTGTACTCTATATCTGCGCCTACTACCATCTGATCCATTGCCAGATTCCGGTAGTCCTCCTGCAGCCTGAGAGAATTTTCCAAAAGATCCAGACTTCTAAGTCCAAGCGTCTTCTCGCTCTGCGCAGCCGACATAGTAAGAAGATAACCCTCATAATCTATTCCCCCTGAACATTCCTTTGCCTTCCTCCTTACATCAAACCAGGCTGCCAGCTCCAGCAGATTTCCAGTCGTCCACTGGGCACTTGTCTTTATAAGCGCGACCTTGCCTCCGGACAGGAGTCTCCTGACATCCAGAACGCTCTCCGTATAGGCCCAGGATGCTATAAGTCCCCATTTGACTCCCTCTACTATTAGTGCATTTCCTGTCCATCCTGCAAGAGCAGTCGCAAGAGACTGGGCCTGCGCGACCTTTGATGCATCTGAGAGGAGACTTACCATATTTTCTGCCTCCCTCAGAGCCAGGAGTCTGGTGACTACTGCTGTCAGGTTCTTCTGATCCGAGTCCTTGCCGCAGAGCACATATTCCCACTCATATTTAAGCCCGTCATGACCGTAGTCTTTCCTGTAGCTTGAGAAATGAGTAAGCTCATAGTCTGCAAAAAGTGCCCTTTCTGCAAGGCTAAGCGGCTCTGTGCTTCCCCTGTTCCCTCTTGCCAGCGGCCGCTTCGATACTGCATCAGAGAGATCTATCTTTTTGGATGAGACCCTGGATGTATCCTCAAGCACCTGACCTAGTATGGACTTGTTCATCCAACTGGTCACATCGTCCATAGGATTATCAAGGTCCTCCGCCTTCTTTGCTCCGTCAAGATCCACCTCTGTATTTTCTGTTTTCTCTGCAGTGGTAACCGATAGAGGTACTGCCATTATCCTCTCATCTGCTTTCGTACCCCTGGCAGCTTTCTTCTTGTCCTCCTCTGCTCCCTTTTTTATCTCCTCGGATTCCTTCAGGGCATCTCTTCCGGCCTGCATCAGCTCATCTACCGATCCGTTTTTCCCCGAATCAGCCTCTACCTGCCTGTTCCTGTTGACAATAGCATCAAGGGCCTGCTCAGGCAGCTCATTCTTCTGCTGAAGAGCCGCCTGCTTCAGAAATGCCCTGCCGTTATCATCAGTCAGAAGTCCATACTTAGAGATCTGGCACTTGTCTGTGAGCAGCTGATAGAGATCCTTCCCCGGTGTATCAGGAGAGGTCCCGTTCTTTTCCAGATATACCCTTATCCTGCCCTCCATGACAGCCAGATCGGCACCGCCTCCGCTGCCATAGGAAGCATCCACGGCAAGTATCCTGTAATTATCCCATAGATACCTGTTATAATCCGCAAAGAGGCTCATCGTACCTATATCCGATACCGCCTCTGCCTTCTGCCTCTGTCCCTTAAGTCTGGCAAGATCGAGAAGCAGAAAGGTAAGAAGCAGCACCGTCGCAAGAGAAAGCGCCAGGAATACAGTAATGCTCCCCTTCCTTTTCATTTGTCAGGCTCTGTGCTTATGACATCGCTTCCTCTTTCGTTGATCTTGTTCAGCGCATTGCTGACCACTTCCTTGATCTTGTTTCGAAACATTACCACCAGAACTACTATTATGACAAGAAGCAGCACTACCTCTACCGTGCCTATGCCGTCCTCCTCCTCTATAAAGCTCTTAAATCCCATAACATCCTCCTTTTCTGCGCCGATCTATTGCATCTGCATAAAGGCAGGTATCATCAGCGCTATAAATATGACTCCGAGCAGCCCTATCATAGGCAAAAGAAGCTTTACGGACGCCTCCTCCCCTGCGATCCGGGCGTCCATCCTCCTCTTCTCCATGGCTTCTCTCTCCTCCTGCTCCATCTGATCCCTGAGCTCTCCATTCCCCTTTCTCCTGCACTGGGCAAGCATCATGGACAGCTTGCGGAATCCCTTGTTTCTAAGCGAATCTCCAAACGCGTTTATTGCATTTTCCTCATCCTCTCCGTCCCTTATACTCCTGTTCATCTGAAGAAGCGCCTCATAGGCCGGCCTCCTCGGATGTCCCCTTGCTACAGATATCTGATAGGCCCTTCCGACCTGCTCAAAGGCCTGTCTGACCGAAAAGCCGGCTCCTATATACATTGACAGGGCTGAAACCATCTTGGGATAATCAAGCGATACTTCCTTCTGTCTGGCCTTCTCCAGATCCCTTGCCCGAAATGTGATATAGAAATAATAAAGCCCTGCCGCAAAAGCCATGAGTATAGTAAGCTTTAATCCCTCATCCTCCTGCTTCTCCGTAAAGCTTACGCTTCTGCCGTTTATAGTCTCCGGAAGCACCAGGTAGCTCCCCTCAGGATCTGCTGCATCTGCCGCATCAAGTGCCTTGCTAAGATAATAGGAAAAGCCCATATCTGCATCCGGCGGGACCGGAACTGCTTTTACTGTGAGCTCGATCAGGCTGCTCCTATCCTGACATGACAGAAGCCCCCTTAGTCTTACCTCGGTCGGTGATTCCACCGCACTGTTGTATATCTTCCCTTCGCTGTCAAATATACCCTGAGGACTTATCTCCCATTCGGCGCTGACCGATCCCTGATATCTGGAACCAAGCAAGAGGTCCCTGTATACAGTCTTACTGCTTTCATTTTCTCCCAGATAGGTTTCCTTTATCTCTCTTTCCGCCTGCTTTAGCTTCCTTTCCGACTCCTTATCAGACAGCCTTCTGGCCGATATGCTTATATCGACCTCCTCCTCTTTTTCTCCACTTCTTGCCTTTATATCCCTGTGAGCTGTCGCCCCGGCAGCCTCCGGCCGCCTGAGCTTTTTTACTACCGCATTTCCTGAGCCGCTTGTAAGGCTTATCAGCGACCCCACTATCTCAAGGCCTATGATACAGGCCAGAAGCTTTCCCGGTATCTTCTTCCCTCTTTTCCCGATGAAGAAGACTGCGACGGCAGTAAAGATCGTTATGAATATAGCTATCATTCCATTCCCCCTGTCATACCCTTATCCTTGTTATCCTTTTGCCAAAGTATAGGCATACCGCATAGAGAATCAGACACCCTGTCATAGTCCCTATTCCCAGGACATTGCCGTAGGCCGCCCCTATGAACTCAGGCGCCGAAAGCTTCATATATCCAAGAATACCTAGCGGCATGACTGCCATGACCTTAAGCTCCATCTGCTGCTGGGCTATTGCGGTTCTTATCTCCTGCTTTACCTCGACCCTCTTTGATATCCTCTCGGTGGATTTCCTGATATTGCTGACATACTCTCCGCCCAGCCTCTTACCGAAGCTGAATATCATGGCAAAATCATTTAAGTCCTCGTTATCGAACTTCTCTGACAGCTCTGTAAATGCCTTCTCGACCGGCGTCCTGAGCCTGACCTTGCTGCACAGCTCCACTATATGGTCTCTTAATATGCTTTTCTCTCCGTAGAGCATCCTAAGGCTCTCACCCGCCTCCGCAAATGCATGCTCTATCGAATACCCTGTCTGCAGGGCACCTGTTATCGAGGTAAACATCTCCCTGTATTCCAGCTCGAGCTGCTTTTCGAACTCTTCCCCGGCCTCGTTTTTCATTCTTTTCGAATTCAGGAAAAGGATGGCCGGAAATATGATAAGCCCTATTATACTATCATAAAATATCCAGGCCAGAAGAACGGTCACTCCTATGCTTTCCGCGACCAGAATAAGCCTTTTCCTTCCTGATAAAGTCCTGCCATCGATAATTTCTGTGTGTGGCGCAGACTTCCGGTCTTCTCCCATCCTCCCTTTTCTCCTCCTCTGTACTTATATATAGTCTCTGTGACTATCTCCCCATTCTCCATACCTATTATCTCTGACACCTCAAGAAGCTTCCTGCTCCTGTCTGCAAGCCTTCCCAGATGCACCAGCACATCTATCCCCGATGCTATCTGTGACCTTATGGCTGTGACCGGAAGCTCCACCGATCCCATCAGCACCATTACCTCAAGCCTTGAGAGCATATCCCTGGCCGAATTGGCGTGCCCTGTAGACATGGAGCCGTCATGTCCTGTATTCGCATCTTGACAACAATTATTCCAAGGTCTTTCTGACCTCATTCACCTACCAAAAATCCATACATTCACGGAGAAATCCCAACCAAACAGTCAAGGTGACAGTCACCTGTTACCTCCGGGCTGAACAGGAGGGATGGATATGATAGATGGAAATTTGGCATTACAACCTAAGATTTTTCCCACAGTAGTTAACTATCCTGCGGTAGATCCGCTCGAAGCCAAAGGCTGGTTCAAGGACAGCATTGGGCAGTTTCGTTCCAATGGTCAGATTAAGGATAAAGAAGGCTTCGATTTATACATCCGCAGACGCAATCTGAACAGTTTCATTGACGACTATTCCAAAAAGTCGTCATCGGACGGTTGCACGAAGCCCCGTAAAAACTGGGCTTCTGATACGGGGTCAAGTTTGCCTATGGGCAACCCAGAGCCGAAGTTGACCCCATCAGCTTGCGATGGGGGAAACTGTCTCGGCTCGTCTGCTGAAGGCAGTAAAGCCCTTCCTGCACTTTCATCCTTTTCGGAGTATCCGTCTCTGATGGCTGCAAGAAAAGATATGCCCTGTCTGCTCATAGGATATGACTCTGAATGGGAAAACCTCGAATCTGGTAGAGATATGCTTTCTTGGCAATACGCTCTCGTTGATGGTGAGGATCTTGTTGAGTTCGTCTTCCTTAAAGATGGTGAGGATGATCTTTCATTGATGGACGCTCTCGGATGTATCCTGGATCACCTTGGTAAATATGAAGCCGTAGATATCCGCACTATTCGCAGATACAAATACTGCACTGAATGGAAGAATAACAAGCCCGTTGAAGTCATTACCGATGACGTTCAGGAAGCCCGTAAGAACTGCAAATATGTATTCCGCAGTGATATTGGATTTACCCACGAACTGATTCAGGAAATGCCTGATAAATGCGTAAAGCGTGGTGATCGAGACTGGGCGTGGTTCCATACCTACCTTGATTTCTCACTTGTTGAAAGCATAAAGGTCTGTATCGTTTGCCATGCCGGGAAGGTTGACCTTTCTGCCCTGTCCTATGGAAAGAAGAACCTTCTCCGTTATCTGACAGATATTCAGGGCGGTCTTGCATCTCTTCAGCCCGTAAGATATGCACCGAGAAGCCTTAAAAACGTAAACAATACCTGCGTATATCCGGTCTCTTTATCCATAGCAGATACAATGTGCCACGCACCTGCCGGGAAAAAGAAACTGAAGGATCTCGGTGAAGTCCTCGGTGTTGAAAAAGTTGATATTGATAAGGCTCAGAAGGAACACATGAAAGGTCTTCTTGCCAAAGATCCTGCTCTTTATATGGAATACGCATCAACAGACAGCGTTGTAACCGTTCTGTATGCGTCAGCCATGTATGGATATAACAATGCTTTACCCGTAACAGTAACCAGTGCAACAGCAGGAGTAATGAAGGAGACGATGATGAAGTATTTGGAATGTGAGTCTACCGAAGAATTTAACCGTGTATATCGTGGACTCGAAAAAGTAAAACATGGGAATTACAAGATTCCTGACCGTCCGGGCTTCGTTGAAGCAACAAGCCTTGAACCCATATCAAATGATGCAAATACTATCCAGTATTTTGCTTCACAGGGCTATCACGGTGGTTACAACATCTGCACCGAAGTCGGATATTTCCCTTTTGAAACATTTGACTATGACTTACGAAACGCTTATCCGACAGCAATGTGTCTCGTACCAGATATCGACTGGGAAAATCCCATCCGTAGCGAAGTGATCCGCAGAGACTTAACCCTTGCAGACTTTACCGGCATCGGTGGTATCAATCCTATCACTCCCTTTGTCGGATATGTCCGCTTTGAGTTCCCAGAAACAGTGAAGTACCCTTGCATTCCTGTAAATGTTGACGGTATTCCCCAGTATCCTCTCACATCGGAAGGTATGGATGGCGTGTATGTTGCCGGACCCTTTGTGTGGCTTGCGCTGAAGCTTGGAGCGCACGTTTATTGTGACAGAGGGTACTTCCTTAATATCCGCTATGTTAAGGACTTCTCGCAGGAATCCAGATCCCTCGCAATGGCTGTTAAGCAGCTTGTCGTTGACCGCAACCTTGCAAAACACGACAAGGGTAAAGGTTCCTTGGAAGAACTGATACTGAAGACAATGGTTAATAGCGGATATGGAAAGAACGCACAGAATGTCGTACAGAAAACAGCATGGACAGCCCTTAAAGACCTTATGGAAGATCTCGGTTGCTCTGCTATCACAAACCCTGTTTCAGCAATGATGATTACATCCATCGTACAGGTGGAACTTATTGCTGCACAGAATCAGATTCAGGCTCTTGGATATATGAGCTGTTCCGTTACCACAGACGGTTTTATCTCTAACTGTCCTGAAGATATTCTGAAAGGCCTTGACCTTTATGGTCTGAGAAAGTTTATGGAAGCATCCCGTATATTCCTCACGGACGGTGATCCGGAACTGTGGGAAGCAAAGCATCATCAGGATGATCTCGTTAACTTTACCACAAGAGGAAACGTATCTCTCCATTGTAAAGACCGTGATGGATACGATGGAGTATGCGCTCATAACTCCACCAAATCAGGGTTTGAATCTGACTCTTATGAAGACAGACTTTGGCTTATGACTCAGGTTCTTGGTCGCACCGGTACCGTTGATTATACAGATGAAGAATGGACTTCCTTTAAGGATCTCGTTCAGGGAAAGCCCTTTGTAGTAAAACCCGAGACCCGTCACATCCGCATGGACTTCGATATGAAGCGCAAGCCCATCCGTGGAAGCTTTACTACCGACAGAGTGATTGTTGAAGGTCAGGAATATGAAATTGCTCACTTTGATACTGAACCCTTCAGGAACATCGAAGAGTTCCGTCTCTACAGGAACAAAAAGAAGCTTACAGATGTCCTGCGTACTGAATCTGACTGGGAAATCTTTTGGTTGAAACTTGATCTTAACGCAACTGGAGCGCAGCCCCGCAATATGGAATGGGCAATACTGAACTCTTGCATCATGGGTTATCGCTCTGGCAGATGGGATATCCCTGGGCTGAATGATAAGACTGTGGAAGAAAAATGTGAGTGGATCAATGCCCACAATACTTCCGACAGAAAATTCAAACCATCCGATTGGAAGAATGCCAGAAGACCCGAAAGACAGGCTAATATGCTCCCTCGTGAAATGATTGAAAGCAAGCTTGAAGAACTCATAAACGCCGATATTTAAGGCATTTGCACAGTATGACACATTAACTGCGTCACACCATGATAAGGAGGTTTCTCTATGGATGCACAGAACATGAACATTACAACAACAGAGGGTGTAAATACCCTCTCCACTCCCAAGATGACAAAGGAAGAAGCACAACAGAAATCCGATGCTGAACTGCTTCAGATAATCCAGCAAGCTCAGGGACATACAGGAAAAGATTTCTCCGATTATATGAACTGTGACTTCTCCTACACCTATCTCACCGGACTGATCCGTGACAGAGGATACGAAAACGGATGGCACAAAACATCGGAAGGAGCTTCCCCTGTTGTTAAGCCGACCGTCATCCGTATGAAAAAGTCCGATGAAGGTACCACCCGCAAATCTTTCAGCATCGATGAAGATGTTGCAGCGGAATGGAAAGAGTTTAACAAGAATGTACCTTTCCCTTCCGTCACCCTCGGATGTGCTTTACGCAGATTTATGGATGATTACAAATCTGGCTTGATTAAATTTGAGCTTGAAATCTAACATCCATCCTCGGGTATTGGTTCTCAGTCAGAGTACTGCATTACAAGAAAACGAAAGGTCACAAAGCGACCTTCCATTTCCTTTCCATATCCGTACCCTTCCTTTGAACCAGCTTTTGTCAGTCAATTCACTACATCATTTAATGCCTTCTCCACAAGGGAGAACCCATTAAATAATTTCGTTACTTTCCTGGCAAAAGCAAAAACCACAAACTACTCCACCCCCGACCGCCTAAGCTTCTAAATCGTGGTGAAGTAGTTAGGCAAGTTTCGCATTGTGGCAAGCCACAACGCACCGGAAGCCAGCCTTTGGGCTGTTTCCTAAACTTGCCAGAGGGGCTTTGCCCCCTTGGATCCCCCAGCAAGGTTTATTCAACCTCTGCACACCGAAGCCCGACTGCCTGACTTCAGACATCGAAAATCATCCACCGGATAATTTTCTTATGTCTCCGTCAGTCCGTCTAAGGGTTCTACCCTTGCATCCCGCCAAAGGGATTGCATCCCCTTGGATCCCTGCTCTGCATAACATACTGTGCATCAGATGTTACGCAGATAAATTCACATAGAATGTTGCACTCTATGTTCACAAATACAGAAAGGAGCGTGTACATCATGAAGAAAGTTAAGCGCAGAAGAAATAAGGCAGTCACCGTACGAATGAGTGAAGCAGAGTACGCTGACTTCCAAAACAGAGTTAAAGAGTCCGGTCTATCACAGCAGGCATTTATCATCAGCGCAGTCCGTGGAGCAACCATAACCCCGTCCGATGAAATTGCCGTGCTGAAAGAAATCAGTAAGACCTTCGCCGAGTTCGTTAAACAGATCCGAGGCATGGGAACAAATCTGAATCAGATGGCTCATGTCGCAAACGGTCAGGGTTATCTTCCCGGTGAAGAATCATTACTGAGGTTATATGATCAGGTCGGAAATATGAGAAAGGAGAGTGAAGAGATATGGCAATCAATAAGGTCGTCAATAAATCAACAAAAAGCCACGGAGCAATGAGGAACGTTCTTGAATATGTCCTCCGTGATGAAAAAGTAAAACAAGGATATGTCGAGATTGCCGGTCCGTATTCAGGGGAGACCATCAACTATGATGAAGTCTATCAGTCTTGGCTTGCTGAAAAGAGACTCTGGGATAAAGACTCCGGAAGAATGTATACCCACAACATCATCAGCTTCCATAAAGATGAACAGGTCACACCAGAGCAGGTGCTTGAAATCGGAAAAGAATTTGCTGAAAAGTTTTTCCCCGGTCATCAATATCTGATTGGTGTGCATCAGGATAAAGATCACCTGCACTGCCATATCGTCACCAACAGTGTTTCTTACATTGACGGTATGAAGCTGCATCAGACCAAAAGGGATCTTGAACATCAGAAGGAGTTTACCAACAAACTCTGCCTTGAAAGGGGACTGACCATAGCGGAGAAAGGTCATCACTTTGACGGTTCCGTTATCGAACAGGGTGAGATCACTGCATGGAGTAAAGACAAGTACAACCTTCTTATCAATGACGCCAAGAAGAGTTTTGTCGCTGAATGTGCTATCGCCATCATGGAAGTGGCTCCTCAGTCCACCAGCCGTGAAGAATTTATCTCCGGTATGGAAGAAAGAGGATGGTCAGTACAGTGGGAAGATTCCCGGAAGCATATTGTTTTCCAAAATGAGGACGGAAAAAAAGTCCGTGATACCAATATTGAAAAGACCTTTGCAGGTATGGAAGTGAACAAGGAGGCACTATTAAATGAATTTACGAGACAGAATGAACTCAGGCTCGCAAAACTCAAAGCCGACAGAAAAAAAGAGCTTGCCGATGCCGAACTCAAACGATACTATGCAGAACTCGAATCCGCTACTGCGGGACTCGATACTGCAAAAGCAGTCCGAGACGATTCAGAAGCAATCACAAGAGATACACGAGCTTACCAGCACAATACAGGATATGCAGTCTCAGATGGATCAGATCATCCCGGAATTGGAACACCTGAAGAAACACGGGAGACCCTCGGACATAGAGAAGATACAGAATCTTTCATCCGAGAACTCGACTCTCAGGAAGAAGCTTCAGGAGAAAAGCGAGACTATCGTATCGCTGAACGACAGGATAGGGATGCTGAGCAGCGCAGACTTAGTCTTGAAAGAGAACGAGCGCTTAGAGCAGAGCAACAGCGAATTGCGGAAGAAAGAGCAGAACGCCAGAAACGAAGCATCAGCCACGGTTTCAGCCGTTAAAAAGGAATATCAGCAGAAACAGGCTGAGCTTCAGTCTTCCATTGATGCTGCCAATGCCCGGGAGCGTCAGGCAAAGAAACAGTTAGATGAAGAATCTGCCCGCATCGATGCACTTGCTGAAGCCAAAGTATCCGGTACTAAGAGCAGCCTCAAACGAAAATATGAGGAAAACGCCAAGAAACAAAAGGATACCCATGAACGCAGGATGAAGAAACTTGAAAGCGAATATAAGTCGAAGACAGACCGTTTATACGGTCTGACCTTCGGTGGGATCCTTTACAGTTTCCTTGCAACAGTATTTACGGCAATCAATTCTCCGAGGTTTTCAGAAGATATTTTTGCCGTATGCAAGTTCATCGGTGATTTCTTCTCTGTTCTGTGGGAGAATGCTTCCGTACTTGCGTCGGCTGTATGGTCCCTGAATGAGAAAATCCCATACGCAGTCATTGATTTCATCGTACCGGGTTTACTCGCCATCTTAGGTTTCCTCGCCATTTTCCTTGGTGTCCTCGCCTTAGTAGGCTTCGGGTTATATAAGGTAGGAAAGTTCTATGCTGATTTCTTTGCTGACAGCCTGAGCGTTCTGGTGGCGTTATTATCGCTTGCCATACTGGTATGGTTTGCTGATTACCTATCCTTTATAACATGGAACCTGATTGTGGTATTCATCATTATCCATGCCGTGTATGTATTCATTCGAATGCTACTGACATCTTCCAATAGTTATTGATACTGTAAACGAAAACAGATGGTTTCATTGACACATAAAACGATAACAATAAATACAGAAAAGAGGCTGATTTTTGTAAAAGAAAGTCAGCCTACCTTTTCTTAAACAGAAAGGACGGATAATATGATTTACGGATATGCCCGTTGCTCTACCAACGAAGAACGCCAGTACATCGACAGACAAAAGCGTGAGCTGTTTGCTCTTGGTGTTACCGATGACAAATATATTTATTGGGAATACGAATCCGGTATGAAGGATGACCGGGCAGAGCTTCAGAAACTCTTTGACATCGTCTTTGAAGGGGATACTATTGCCACTACTGAAGTATCAAGGCTCACCCGTTCTACCAAACATCTCTGTGAGATCCTTCAGATCATCAAAGAAAAGCATCTGATCCTTGATATCGGTGGTTCCTTCCGTGTTGACTGCTCCAAAGGTGAAATGGATCCCATGACCGAAGGAATGGTAAAGATGTGGGGCGTGTTTGCTGAGATGGAACGAAACATTATATCCCAGAGAGTAAAATCCGGCATGAAGAACGCAGTTGCCAAAGGTAAACAGATCGGAAGACCGGAAACCACAAAAGAAAATCTTCCAGACAAGTTTTGGAAGTATTATCAGATGTATAAAACCGGAAGCATAAATATATCGGAGATGGCTCGCATTATGAAATGTTCCCGGACATCAATTTACAAGTATATAAAAATAGCGGAGATGGATTAAGATTCCATCTCCGTTTCTTCTGTAGACTTCAAATTATGGCATTCCCATTTTAAGCCATCTCCATCCTTTATAAATATGATAAGTTGCGGATCAACCGTGTTATACTCCTGTCTCTCAAAGTACCACTCACAAACATATATTTTCGGAAACGGTGATTTAAGAATCTGGTTTAAGAATCCACTTGCGGTTCCGTTCCATGTCCTCTGCGGTATCAATTCCTTCATTAGCCGAAACTCTTCATCTGTTGCAAAAACAAACAGCTCAACATCACCATCAGGGTATTTCTTCCCTTTATCCTTTATTATTTCTCTCAGGATATTGTCTGTTGAAAAATGAATCGTCGGATGGTCACACTTAAACTCTGAAAACTGCTTGGCAAAGTCCATTTCCGTAACATCATATCCCATGTGTTCCTTTAGGAGTTTTGCATCCTTTTTAAACTGAGCCTGTCCCGCCGAAGTAAGCTTCCAGCCATCACCTCTTTCATAATCGCCTTTGCGGACCCTATCTAAAGCACAACTGCATTCTGTCTCTACTTTCAAATGTCTTTGAGTATAACCACTCCAATCCTCATCCGACTGAAGTCGATCAAATTTACTAATCCCTTTAGGAATAGCATTATTATGAAATGTATGAGTTATCTCAATATACCGACCATCTTTACTCTTGATATCAGGCATACTCTTGCGACTGTTATCATCATAGTAGCTCTTATCGACCTCTATTCCAAGGTTGCCTAAAATAGTTATTGCCTCTTGTTCACCTTTTTTGCGTTCAGGCACCTACTTCACCAACCTATCACAATATGGAAAGAGTTCCTCTATCTTTGCAACAATACGACGCTGTTCCTGAAGTGGCGGTAAAGGTATACATATGCGGTGCAACGCATTTGCTGATAAACCTTTTATTCCAATTCCCCTTCCAGAAATACTTCCGGTTAACTTCAAAAACATCATTACATAATAAAAGTATTTAATGCACACATCAACATAGGGTCTTAGTTTGTGTATATGATTCTGTATACAATAACTCTCTTGTAAATTCCAAATCGCACTTCTTCCGACATCTCCCCCTTCAAGCACGAGCAAATCCCCGTATTTTACTGAGTATTTATCTATTTCATCTTCTGTGTAATACATTTCTTTCAGATTATCGAGTTCAAAATGATCCCAATATACATTTGATGTTGTAATGTATTTGTGTTTTGTTCCATTTGTATTCTTTGCGTTAAGTGCTTTTCCAGCCGTATGAGAAAAAACATCCCCTAAATAACACCACTTCCAACTCTCAGGAATATCAAACGGAATCTTATCAATGGTAAGCTCTGCAAGAGGCTTCTCTTTCTTTATTTTTCCTTCCTTTATCAGCCTCTGCTTTTCTTCCTGTATCTGCTGATAGAGTTCTTCAGCTGTTCCTTCTTCCGGTCTCTGTTCCACCAATTTGCCCTGAATAGCATATTGCAGGATTGACTTCTTCATATCCTCCGGGAACTTAGCGTTAAACTGTTCCAGCTTCTCATAAGCCTCGGCATAGCGGTCAACATACGGAAGAAGTTCCTCTATCTTAGCAACGATACGATGCATTTCCTCAAGTGGGGCTAATGGAATCAGAAGATTTTCAATACTTTTGCTGTTTAACGTCTTACCTTTAATGGCATTTTTGCTTTTCCCCCACTGAGTAACAATCGGAAGAATATAAAACAAATAATCCCTAAAGTATTCGTTTTTATCTACATACGGAAAGATAGAAATTATAGCTTCGTTATGGAGCGCATCTATGTCAAGGATGGATGTTCTTCCTACCGTAAGCTTAAAGCTCATCAACAAGGTTCCAGCCTTTGAAATTGCACCAAACATTTCCTCTAAGGCTTTTTGAGATACCCTTTCCTTAGTTTCAATAACATGACCATAATCAGTCATATCAGATATAGAAACCCAAGGTATATCATCTCCCCACCAAACATCCTCAGCTCTTGGAGGAGTCTTTCCCATTGAACAATCGGCTATTTCACCAAATCTACACCATCTCCATGATGACGGTATTTCAAATGGAATATCATCATCTTGAATCGGAACTACATTTTTATCTTTTTTTGCAATTTTAAGGATATCATCAAATAAATCATTCGCTGTACCTTCAGACTCTCTCTGTTCCACCAATTTCCCTTGCATGGCGTAATGAAATATACTGATTTTTAATTCTTCTGGTGTCATTCTTCAACACCTCCCGGTAGTAACGCTTCAAGTTCAGCAAGAACCTTATCAATCTCGGCATTGAGTGTAGATCTCTTCTCTTGATAATTTCTAATAGTATCAAGCGGATCCAACACTTCTTCCTCTTCATGAGGGTATCCGCAAAGATCAATATTGCAACCCTGATCCTTCAATAGAAAATCTTTTGTATAACATTTTGCTTTTGGACCGTCTTCCAGCTCTATCGGTTTTCTGTCATTCCACCAAGCGATACAATCATCAAAATGCTTCAGCTCCATCGGCTTCGTCTTTGAAAAATGCTTTCGGTCTGATGGAATATCTACTCTGTAATACCAAGTTTCAGTAGTTGTTTTTGTATTGTCAAAGAATAAAATGTTTGTGGTTATAGGCGTATAAGGGCTAAATACAGAGCTTGGTAATCTTATTATAGTATGCAGATTAAACTCTGTAAGTAGTTTTGTCTTTATTGCCACCTTTGCATTTTCGAGACCGAAGAGGAATCCGTCAGGAACAACGACTGCAGCCCTACCGTTCTTCTTCAGACGATACATGATAACAGACATAAAGAGATCCGCTGTCTCAGATGATGCAAGATCATCCGGGAAAAATCCCTGTATCGACTTATCCTCATGACCACCGTACGGAGGATTCATCAGAATAACATCGAACTTATCATCATCGGTATAGTCCAACAGATTATGCTTCAGAGCGTTCATGTGATAGATATTCGGTACGTCGATATCATGCAGGAGCATATTGGTGACGCAAAGGAGGTACGGAAACGGCTTTTTTTCAATACCATAAATACTATCGTCAAACTGCTTCTGTGCAGCTGTATCCTTTACTTGCTTATGTAACTGTCCAAGCCATGATGTAATAAAGCCTCCGGTACCACATGCAAAGTCAGCCATTTTTTCACCAAGCTTCGGTTTAATCATAAGAGCCATAAAGTCTGTTACGGCACGGGGAGTATAGAACTCACCGGAAGATCCAGCAGCCTGCAAGTCACGAAGTATCTCTTCATAAACAAAACCAAACGCATGGCTTTCCTTCACATCATCAAATTCAATCTCATCAATAATATCAATGACCTGACGAAGATATACACCGTCCTTCATATAGTTGTTGGCATCCTCAAAGGTAGACTTTACAATAGCCTTCTTCACAGGAGTGTCGGGTGTTACGGGCAGTTCCTTTAATGTCGGGAAGAGTGTATTGTTTACAAAGTTCAGCAGCTTATCTCCGGTCATAGCGTGACCATTATCATCTGCCTGCGCCCAGTTACGCCATCTACATTCTTCAGGGATGATGGATATATAGTTATCCTCATTCAATTCCCAGTCGTCTTCTTTCGCATCATAGACTTTTAGGAAGAGCATCCATACCATTTGCTCAATTCTCTGCGCATCACCGTTGATACCAGCATCCATACGCATGATGTCTCTAATTCTTTTAATAAAGCCTGACTGCATTGCCATTATAAGTTTTCTCCATTTTCCAGTAATAATTTGATAACACCGTCTAATTCATCTTCGGTGATTGATATTTTATAAGGTCTTGTTGCTTCAGAATTTGGAAACACCTCTTTATGATATCTCGCATTAATTCTGTTAAGATCTTCTTTATCCTTATGGCAGAATAAAACGATACCATTTATTCCATCTCTAGCATCTTCTAGTATCCGAACCGAAGTTTTACTTCCCATAATTGCATATCGATTATTTTGCTCGAATCTTTTGCTAGAGAATCGTATTCCACAACTTTCCATATAAGCAACCAGTTCTTCAAGGTCCTCCGGCTCATATCTTTCCTTCATTATCCCATCTCCACTTCATACAATGTATCTTCTAGATCCCGAACCGCTTGTTCATACTGTACCTTGCCACCGAAGAGTTTCACAATCTTCGCAGGCTTTCCGTACTTTTCAAAATCAGCCAGGGAAAGAACCTTGATATCTTCAACCTCTGTAATACCCTGATTCATATACTTATCCAAAAGGATTTCCAATACCGCACGGGCATCCCCAGAATACTTGGAGAAGAAATCCCGCTTCTTTACATTATTTGCTCTCTCAGCTCTTGTTAGAGGTTTCTGACCGTATGCAACATAGCAGATGAAGTCAAAATCATCCACATCAGCCATATTCTGATCTTTCTTCAGTGCTTCAAGATCAATTCCCATTTCTGCAAGGGCTTTCCGTATTTCTTCCTTCTTATCAGATGCCTTCCATTTACGGATAAAGTCTGACAGAGAAGCATACTCACCCTTGATATTTGTTCTTGTATAATCAATAATATCTTCCTGCCGGAGCAGTCTACCGTTGGCATCATAAACGGATACAGTCTTATTGATAATCTTTACCTGACATCCATCTTTATCAACGATAGGCACACCAAGGTTTTCAGGTGGATCAATCGGATCACCACCATAAGGGGGCTTCGGAGGATGAGGTTCCGTACCACCATGATGGAAGTGTTCGTCCTGCTCAATCGGTCCATCCCATTCAGGATCCGCAAAGAGTTTTGTAACTCCACGGAAGTCCATAACAGCAAAGTGTGTTTTTCCTTCCTTTTCACGGATACGGGTTCCACGACCGATAATCTGCTTAAAGGTGGTCATACTCTCGATATACTTATCCAGTACGATAAGCTTTGTCATCTTACAGTCAGCCCCGGTTGAAAGCAGTTCTGATGTCGTTGCAATGACCGGATAATCAGATGATACGGAAATAAAGTAATCCAGTTTACTCTTTCCATAGGTATCAGATCCCGTGATACGGACAACGTAATCGGGATTCTCTGCAACCATATCATTGTTCAGGTTCACAAGAGCGATACGCATACGCTCAGCAGCATCCTCGGTAGCGCAGAATACGATGGTCTTCTGCATCCTATCCGTACTCTTCAGATACTCTGTAATCTCGTTGGCGACCTCATTGATACGGTCTTCAAGGATAACACCGTTAGGATAATCGAAATCACGGTTATTGTAGATACGGTCTGGAATCTCATTACCATACAGATCAGTCTGACCCTTGTATGGTCTCCATCCATCACTGATATCCAAGGTGACATTGATAACTTTAAAAGGCGCAAGGAATCCGTCCTCAATACCCTGCTTCAGACTGTATGTATAAACAGGATCCCCAAAGTAATCAATGTTCGACACGGTTTCGCTTTCCTTCGGTGTCGCAGTCATACCGATCTGGGTTGCCGTACTGAAGTATTCAAGGACTTTACGCCAGTTACTATCTTCCTTGGCGCTTCCACGGTGACACTCATCCACGATGATAAGGTCAAAATATCCCGCCGGGATCTGTCTGAAGTGTTCCTCATCATTCTGACCTACCATCTGATGATACAGAGCAAAGTTCACCTCATGGGATGATATCTTATTCAGGCAGTCTTTATCAGAAAAGTCCACCTTATATATAGTCTTTTCAAGCGGAGCGAAGTCCTGAAGGATACTCTGGTCAACAAGGATGTTTCTGTCGGCAAGGTAAAGGATCCTCTTCTTTATATCTGACCGGAGCAATCTGTAAACGATCTGGAATGCAGTATATGTCTTTCCTGTACCGGTTGCCATGACAAGAAGAAGTCTCTGCTGACCTCTTGCTATCGCTTCAACGGTTCGGTTTACGGCATTCCTCTGATAGTATCTCGGAGGATATGTATTTTGGGAAGAATAATATGGCTGATCCACAACCTTCTTTTCTGCTTCAGAATAACCGGCACCACCATTGACTTCTGCGTAAAACCTTTTAAACAGTTCTTCCTGAGTTGGGAACTGATCAAGTGATATCTGTCTCTCTTTTCCGGTCAAAAAGTCATGCTCATAAAAGGCATCACCATTTGATGAATACGCAAACGGAATATCCATCATCTGAGCATAGGTTATCGCCTGCTGAAGCCCAAAAGATACAGAGTGATTATTGTCCTTTGCTTCCACAACGGCGATTGGCTTGCCACCATTTAGGTATAATAAATAATCCGCAAACTTTGGCTTGCTGCGGGCTACCATATTTCCTTTAATATTTATCCGACCATCCGTGATCTTGGTCTCCATCGTGATATGACCAGACCATCCGGGCTGTATTGCTGGAGTGATGTAATTCAGCTTAATATCCTCTTCGGACATCTGTTTCTTATTCAATACGGTCACATGAAGACCCCCTTTCCATTTTCTGTTATACCTTCTTTACTGATGCTATTTCATATTCCCACTTAGCTTTTACAGGGATTTTCTTTTCTCTCCACTCACATGAAGATCCGAACCATTCATCCGGTACCCATTGACCAAAGGTAACATTCCATGCAGCTTTCTTAGTAGTGAATTTACCTTTATTTCGATTGACTAATCGAGGGCATATCTTATACTTTGCACCTTGATATCCCCGCTTGCGCTGATCATCAATATCCTTATGAGCAGTCTGCCATGTTATATATTTCATTTCATCATCAGAGGCATTCTCAGGATATACAGGCTTAGTCTTTCGAGGAAAAAGTTCCACAATGAAGTAATTAAAATCCCAACGGTCATCTTTACGACCTTTTTTATCTGCGGAGATAACATCTACCCACATACCACCGGTCGGAACTTCTGTTGCTAAGTCTCTTGCTATAAATACCGCTGCGGATTCACCATTCTTTACATAACTGATATAGGCAGCATCATATTTAATTTTCTTTTTCTCGGACACCTCCATAGGACACTCTCCACCTTGCTTTTTTATATTTCTCCGTTTTTCCTTGCTTCCGTCAGAATATCTTCAAGAGCGTGTGCTGCTCTTTCCTTGGCAGCTCTTTCAGATTTCGGAAGGGAGTTTTCATCCATAGAATGAGGAAAATTCCACTCCCACATGTGATATTCATGTATTATTTTCTTCTTTTCTTCTTCAGACGTAGCATTCAGAATGTCAGCCTCCATCTGTTTCCGGCGCTCATACCATGCTTTAAGATTCTTATTCATGGTGCTTACATTTATATCGTTTTGGCTTTCCCCAAAGCAAATACACATCTGACCGTCCACTTCCTTCAAGCGAAGGTCATACAGTGTTTCCATCTCAAAAAATGCAAACATAGCACCTATATAGCTTGCAACCTGTGGATCCAATAATGCGCTGGCTTCTACTTCCAAGGCTTCTGCTATCTGTTTGCATAATTCAAATTTAGGGTTTCTGGCACCATTCTCATACTGCTGTATGCGATTAGCGTTCAGCCCAACCTTTTCTCCCAAGTCGCCCTGAGACATATCTTCTTCCTGTCGTATTGCACGTATTCTTCTTCCAATTCGGCTGGGAGCCGTTTCACGGTCAAAGTCCTCCGGTGCAGTTCCAAACGGATTGTAAACATACATAGGATCTATCTCCTTCTTCTCGTGTCTACTACAAACACAGTTATACAGGCTAATTGTAGCACACCAACAACAAAATTTAAATCCAAAGTTACAATTTTGTTGTTAAAAAACACTTTAGTAACAAATTTGTTGTTGACATTCACATTTAATGTGTTATATTAACTATAGTAACATATTTGTTGTTTGTAATAACTTTTGATAACAGAGGTGGACAAAATGGATGAATTGTTAAAGAAATACCCGGCGGTATTGAGCATATCGGATGTAGCAGAAATCCTGAACATCACACCCGCTACCGTCAGAAGGCACATTAAAACGAACGATCTCCCACATATAAAAGTTGGCAGACTGGTACGAATCCCGAAGGATTCCCTGATCGGCTACCTTCACGGAGACCCCACACCACAGAGGAAGGAGGAAATGGCATGAACGAGAAGAAGACCAACATCTCACTGGAACTCTTGCTCCTGAATGACCTGCTTCGCACCAAAGCGATAGACAAGGACATTTACGACAAGGCAGCACAGAAAATCGTATCCGCTAAAAAAGAAAAGCAGGCTGCATAAGCCCGGTGTTTCCCGGAAATCGGATGTCATCGTTAACCAGAAAAGCTTAGTTGAGGTACGCAAAAAAATGAAGAACAGAAACAGGCAACGGCACAACCGCAGAGTAAAAGAAGAAATGTTAGACCTCAAAGATATGTGCGGAGTAAAAGATCCCACACCATACGAGGCAGTAAAAGAAATTATCAAGGAGTTTAAACACAGAAATGAAACGCAAGGCAGCAATATACCACTTTACAAATGAAAGTAAACAGAGACCCAAGATCTACAGAGATCAGCTGGAAGCCCTCAGGGAATACGCTGAATCTGTAGGTCTTGATGTTGCTGACATTTACTGTGATATGAGCCTGAAAAGGTCAGAGCGGACTGAATTTGACCGTTTCCTTGCAAACTCTAACCAATACGATGTCCTTGTAACCAAGGACTTCTACCATATAGAAAAGAACACCGGTAAATGCCTCGGCGTTATGCAACAGCTCCGAGACAACGGTTTACAGATATATTCCATCGAAAACGGCATCTTTACCTGGGAGGATGCCCCGTTTGACAAACCTCTCCGAGTGGCAACATACACCTGCCACTTTGGTACATCCAACGAAATGAAAGAGGTTATCCCGGTCAGAAATGATATATTCACACTTTTTACATGTAAGAAAACAAATTGGACTGTACTTGACCAATATTCCGATGAAAGTCTTCACCAGAAGGACTGTGAACAGATACAGATGAAGGAACTGATCTGGTCTTATGTCAAGATTTAGTACAAGTTAAAATGAGAAATTTTCCACTTTAACTTGCTACTTTTGCGTTTTTATCCACCGCTTCAGCATACATACGTTCGTATTCATTGGGAGACATAAAGTTATCATGGCTATGAATCCGGACAGTATTGTAAAATGTTTCGATGTATTCCCATACCAGCGTGTATGCGGCATCGAAATTGGCGATACGGAATCGATTAAGCCATTCACGCTTTATCAGAGAATGGAACGATTCTATACAGGCGTTATCGTATGGGTAGCCTTTATGCGAGTAGCTCCTCTGCATGCCCTCTGTGGCTTTTCTGTAGGCCTCGCTGACGTACTGGCTGCCTCTGTCACTGTGGATGATAAGCGGCTCAGAAGTAGGCCTTGAGGCTTTCGCTTTATTGACGGTATCGACAACACATGAGACCTCCATCGTGGGTGTGAGCGTCCATGCGATGATCTTACGAGAATACAGATCCATGATGCTGGTAAGATATATGTATCCACTCTCATAGGTCCAGATATACGTG